>JBHEOU010000114.1:0-5837 GCA_046260645.1 Bacteroidales bacterium
GTTTGTGAGATCGGCAGGAGGATCTTGTAGAATGACCTGTCGATTGTCTTGTCGCGGTGCGTGATGAGGACAGCTGGAGAAATGAATTCGTCATTGAACTCAATGGTCTTGTTCAGGCGTATCATATCGAAGAACCTGTGGCCTTCGGCAAAGAACTCCTTGCTTTTCTCATCCATGATCATGTCAACCGTCATTGTCGCATCAGTTACCGGCGTTAAAGCTGGTGACCTCTTGCGTATCTCATTGAGATAGGTTGCAGCCTTAACCCTGTCAGGCGTAGGCAGACCCAGTGCAGCTTCGGCAGCAAGAAGGTACATCTCCGAAAGGCGTATGACCTTGATGTTTACAGCTGATCTTGAGCCTTTGTCACCTGCCCCATCTACACCGGTGTATTTCAGGCTTGAGCCAAGTCTTACAGTTGATGACTCATCGTAATCCATGATACCCCAGCGGATATCAGTCGGGTCTTCACCCATACGTGCGATCCAGTAGTCGCTTGCCATGAACCATCCGCTTGCACCTGTGACTTTATTAAGGCGCAGCAGGTAGTAACCGAGCGAGCTTGTTGTCAGGTCACCCTCAGCGGGATAGATGGCAAGTTCAAATATTGATTCAGCACCGAACTCAGAGGACCATGATTCAACCCAGCCACCGTTGGAATAGAGCGAATACTTACCACTGGTTATCACCTCCTCTGCAGCAGCAAGGGCAGCGGTATAGTTCTCCATATAGAGATATACACGTGCTTCAATAGCTTTGTTGGCGTAGTAGTTCGGATAACCGTTTAGCTTGTTTTTGGTCAGCAACGGTGCGGCATCTGAAAGATCCTTCAGTATCTGTGTATAGACCTCCTCAACAGAGGCACGGGTAGGCTGGTCAGATGCGTCGAGCGGTTCGAGAACCAGCGGCACACCGAAAGAAGCCTTGTCCATGTTGTAGGGTTTGCCGTAGATCCTGACAAGGTCAAAATACATCAGTGCCCTCATTGTCATGGCCTGTCCCTTGTAGTCACTGAGGGCTGCTGTCCCCTTGTCTTCATCCTCCATCTTCTGGATGTTCTGGATCAGGTTGTTGGCCTGAAGGATATTGTGATATATCTGTGTCCAGAAACCTTCACCAGTACCGGAAGTGGCTGAATGGTTGAACGAATAGTAGTAATCGAGACCCCTGCCCTGTGACCGGATGGCAAAATCGCCTCCCTTGGCATCACCGTAGATGAGTAAGTTGCGTCCGTAATAGGCCGAAGATGTCATTTTCCGCATCAGTCCGTTAATTGCTACCTTGGCGTCAGCCGCATTGGTGATCGAAGTCTCTGATGCTGCATAGTTACTGGGCTTGATATCCAGAAAATCCTCACATGATGTGAACAGCATGAGGCCCAGTACCGTAAGTATGATAGTTATCTTTTTCATCGTAGTACCTTTTAGAGATTAAAAACTGGCTTCAATGCCGAATGTATAAGTTTTGCCTAACGGCATCTCCCATCCTCTCGATCCGTATTCGTTTACCTCCGGGTCATAGACCTTCCAGGCGGCAAGCGTCCAGAGATTGGCGCCGTTGAAGTAGACTCGCGCACCTGCCAGCTTAATTTTTCCGACGAGATCGCTGGGCAGGTTGTAACCAAGCGTTATGCTTTTAAGCCTGGTGAAGTCGGCCGGGTGCATGTGCCTGCTACTCTTCTGGTTCACATCCTCGAAGTCAACTGCAACCCTTTGAGGATATCGGGCATCCATATTATCTGGAGTCCACCTGTTCTCATAGGCGTCAAGTGACATGATCCTTTCCCAGTAATACCCGTCATCATTGCTGTCCTTGCCGGCAGCGTCATAGGTATTACCTCCAAGCTTGTACATGAAGTTCAGTGAGAGTGAAATGCCATTCCATCCGAAGTCGGTGTTAAACCCGCCAAAGAGCTTCGGATGCACATCACCAAGAATGACTTCGGTGGCATCCCTGTAATCATAGGTGGCAGGGCGTCCGTCAACGGTCAGGTCAGCTGTTCCGTCATTGTTCAGGAACCAGACGTTCACGCCGGTCTCCTTTTCAACTCCGGCCCACTCACGTCCGTAGATAGCCAGTGTTGATTCGCCTTCCTTGTAAATGAACTTGACCCTGTTGTCACCGCCGGTGGGTTCGTACCAGATGATATTCTGTCCACCGTAGAGCTTGGTAACAGTGGATTTCACATGCGATGCGGTCAGTCCGGCTGTCCATGTAAACCCTCCCCTTTTCAGAATCTCTCCGTAAAGTTCAAACTCAAGCCCACGGTTATTTATCTCCCCGACGTTCTTGAGAGTTGAACTGAATCCGGTCACAGTTGAGATCGGCACATCCTGGAGCAGATTTTTGGAATCCCTGTTGAAGTATTCAATTGATCCTGAAAGCCTCTGATCTAACAGTCCGAACTCGAGTGCAACGTTGGAGGTGTAACTGTTCTCCCATGAGAGGTTGGCATCGGCAATGGTGCTGACACCTCCGCCGGGCTGCTCCATATATTTGCTGGCATAGCTTGTCAGCGACCGCCATCCGTAGTTTGAGGTCGGAAGGGTGCCGTTGACACCATATGAAGCCCTGAGCCTCAGGCTGCTGATTGTCGGAACACTTGCCATAAAGTTCTCCCTGTCAATTCTCCATGATCCGGCTACTGACCAGAAGTTACCCCAGCGTGATTCGGGGCCCAGCTTTGAAGAACCGTCGCGGCGGAACGAGGCTGACATGTAATATTTGTCGTCATAATTATATTCCACCCTTGACAGCATCGAGGCCATTGAATTGCCCCAGAAATAGGCATTCGCGTCAAGCTTACCTGCAGTGGCCACCGTGTGCAGCGCACTTGTTGGCAGGTTTGTTCCTGTAGCCCTCATGTAGTCAGTGTTGTTTTTAGCAACCTCCCAACCGACAAGGACACCTATGTTGTGAACCCCGGCAATCGCCTTTTCATAGTTGAGGGTAGTTGAAGAAACAAGCTCATTGATCTTGGTGCTGTTCTCCGTCACCGAACCTCCGACGCTTGCGCCGCTGAAGTGCAGTGCACTGTAATAGAGATGATCAAAGGTCTGGGTGTTGTCAAAAGAGAAGATCGAACGTAGATTCAGTCCCGGAAGGATCTTTATAAGAACAGTCTCATTGGCAAATACCCTCTGTGTCTTTGACCAGTTCTCCCACTGATCACTGTAATAAACCGGGTTATAAGCATAACTCCCGAACCTGGTTGTCCAAGGATCTCCCGTCACATAATCGGTGGGCCAATATAGTCCCCACAGCAGGTTACGGCTCTGCAGAAAGTAGTTGTTATACAGGGAGCGGGTGTCATTGAACCCCTCCTTGCCACTCGATGAGACGCTCACATTGGTTGTCAGCTCTATAAACTTACCTATCTTCTGATTGAAGTTAATTCTGCCCGTGATCCGGTCGAAGTTGTTTATAACACTTCTGCCCAGATCATTGGTGTAGGAGAAGGAGGTATAGTAGTTTGATGTCTCGGTACCGCCGCTGACTGAGAGATCATATGACTGGTAGACGGCTGTGCGGAAGAGCGCATCCTCCCAGTCGTAATACTGTCCTGCCCTCTCACCGCCGATGGTGAGCGAGTTAATAGTATGGTCAGGAGCAGTGAAAATGTATCCGTGCTTGTTGAACCTCTTGTTCAGCTGGGCAAGTGCTCTTGTGCTGGCGTCTTCTATCGTCCTGTCTTCATAATAGACACCAGCGTTCCAGAAGTTCTCGTAGTAGAGCTCAACCTGCTGCTCTGTACTGGCTGTCTCGTAGTTGTCAGTGGCAAATGAGGGTGTTATCCCTACCGAAGTCTTGAAGCTCACCACGGGCTTGCCCTGCTTCCCCTGCTTGGTGGTGATGACAATGACACCGTTGGCAGCCCTTGACCCGTAAAGGGAAGAGGCAGCAGCATCTTTCAGGACGGTGATAGATTCAATGTCGTTGGGATTGATGGTGCTCATTACGTTGCTGGTGGTGTAGATGCCCATCTGCGAGACGTTACCCGAGATGACAGGCACACCGTCAACAACATACAACGGTTCGTTCGAGGCGTTCATTGAGCCGACGCCGCGCACCCTGATTGAAGAGGTCGAACCTGCCTGGCCTGATAGTGTAGTGATCTGCAGGCCGGCAATCTTGCCACCCATGGCGTTCTCAAAGGAGAGTGTGGGTACATCCCTGATGGCATCTGTATTGACCACGCTGGCAGCACCGGTGAAGGTCCCCCTCGTTGATGTACCGTAGGCAACAACGATGACCTCATCCAGTGCAAGGGCATCCGTTACCATCACGGCATTTACTTCTGTTCTGCCGGAGACAGGTATCTCCTGTGTCTTGTATCCGACATAGCTGAAAACAAGAACAGCATCGGACGGGATATTGCTGAGAGCATAATTGCCATCAGCATCAGTGTTTGTTCCAACTCCCCTGGAACCCTTCAGCAGCACCACTGCATAGGGGATTGGAGAGCCATCATCAGAGGCGGTTACCGTTCCGGTAACACGTGTCTGCGCCATGCCGGCATTGACTAGCAAAACCGACATGAAAATGAAGATCAGTTTTTTCATGGAGAAAGCGCGTTAGTTTAATGGTTTACCACCACAAGTTACAACTTAATTGAATTCCAAAAAAAAAATTTGTATTACATCATAACTGTTTTAAAGCATGTGAGAGAGACTGTATGGGAAATGCAGCATCATGCAGAACTGATGCAGCCGGGAGCAATTCCCGACATGCGTCCGGAATCCCTTTATGAGTAATAAATTCACCTCGTAAGATGTCATACAAAATCCGTAAGAGAGCAGATTTTAACATCTTCACCGAAAAAAAATTAAATTTGTTACGAATAGTAGCACTCTCTGTTTTCTCAAATATTTAACCAAATCTGCTCGAATTATGAGACTTTTAAAAGCATTTTTACCGGTAATATTGATTTTCATCGGTTGCTCATCACCAGTTAAGTATGATGTCCTTATCAGAAACGGTTCCATTATCGACGGCTCGGGGTCACCGGGATTCACCGGGGATATTGGTATTATGTCTGACACCATTACAGCCATAGGTGACCTCAAGAAAGCAAAAGGCATCACGGAGATAGATGCGACAGGTATGACGGTTGCACCGGGGTTCATCAACATGCTCAGCTGGGCGGTGGAGTCGCTTATTGAGGACGGGAGGTCGCTTGGAGATATCTGCCAGGGGGTGACGCTGGAGGTGCTCGGGGAGGGTGATTCATGGGGACCATGGAGCGAAAGCATGAAGCAGGATATGATGGCATCGCAGGGCGATATTAAGTATGACATCGTATGGACCACCCTGGGCGAATATCTTGATTATCTTGCGAGTAAGGGCGTTTCAACCAATATAGCGTCATTTATCGGCACCTCAACATTAAGGATACATGTGGTGGGTTATGACAACCGCCCTCCTGAACCCACTCCGGCATAATGATCCCAAGCCCGGTGGAGCTTGCCGGGTAGTTGTACATGTCTGCTGTGATATGGAGTCCTGCAGCTCTTGCCGAGTCAATCTTCACGATAGCTTTGTCAAGCTTGTCCCAGTTAGTCCGGCCTACCTGCTTGAGATGGTAGATCTCCGACCTGATGCCTGTCTCATGCGGCACCCTGAGAAAATCGTCAATGGCCTCGAGGAAGGTCTCATCCTCATTCCGGATGTGGGAAATATACATCCCGTCATACTCCGCGGCCACGCGGCACAGTTCCGCCAGCTCCTCCGTTGAGGCGAAGCTTGCGGGGATATATTCAAGTGCTGATGAGACGCCTATTGCTCCCTCCTCCATGGCCTGCCTGACAAGCAGCTTCATCGAGTCCATCTCGGCAACG
>JBHEOU010000115.1:0-5824 GCA_046260645.1 Bacteroidales bacterium
ATGACAGGAGGAGTGTCAATATAATCACCACTGCAATTCCGGTTCTACTCATAGCGATACAATCTGATCTTTTTTCCTGTGATGCTTCTTGAATCGCGGGTCAGGGTGTATGAAGCCTTAAGTGTGATCCACAGAGGCGACACCTTATAGAAAGGAGTATTCAGGTATGTCAGGCCCGATCCGAGAGTGAAGCGCCGCATGCTCCAGGTGATCTCCGCCGATGGAATTATGCAGAATTTATCATCAGGCCTGGTGTTCGTACCCTCATATAGTGAGTAAAAGCGATATCCTGCCATTATTGAGGGGACGAAACTCCATCTATAGCCCATTGCCGGGTTGTTTAGCAGGAACTCCCTGAATACTCCGGCATAGATAACGGATGATTTGACCTTGTACTGGTATATTATATCATTATCACCCTCTGTCAGCATTCTCTGGCTTGCGGGACTAAACGCAGCTCCGAAGGTAATCCCGCCTTTCAGTCCCGGTTCAGTCAGGGAAATTGATGCGAAGGCCATCGGGTAATGATTGGTGAACATTCCCCCGGCTGAAACGGAAAACTCCTCAAGGGCAAATTCCTTTTTGCCCTCCATTCCCCTTTCTGTCATCATCTGTAATAATTCACTGCGACCATAGTTGCGGGCAAGGTTGACAGGATCACTGTTCTCCCTCCCGTTGTAATTCCACCTGTTGCCGGCATCAAGGAGGAATTCAGCCGCCTCTTTATGTCCGTATAAAACGGCGCATCCAAGAGCGTCAATGCCCTCATGGTTTATAGCATACAGGTTGGCTCCGGCATTGAGTAGAAGTCTCATCATCAGTGTATCACCATTCTGTGCTGCTGTCATCAGAGGAGTGAACCCCCTTTTGTCCGGAGTATTTGGATCTGCCCCGGATTGCAGCAAAATATCGGCAATTTCATAATAACCGAAACCCACTCCGGTCATCAGTGGCGTGTTGCCCTCCAGGTCATGTAATTCTGTCCTGGCATCGTAATAGAGCAGCATGTCGGTAATATAAAAATACCCGAGTGCCGAAGAATGATGAAGAGGGGTTGATCTGCTTCTGTCTGCCGCGTCGGGCAATGCTCCGTACCTGATCAGCAACTCTGCCATTTCGAGGTCCTGTGCCCTTACTGCCGATGTCAGCGAAGTGTTACCGTACATATCATGCTTATCTGTCTGTGCTCCAAGGAGAAGGAGAATCTCCACAGCCTCCTTTTCACCGGAGGAGACTGCATAATGCAGAGGAGTGGCTGTCTTACCAACAAAATTATTTACATCTGCACCTTTCACATACAGTCTTAAAATTTCATTGCAGGCTCCTTTTGAGGCAGCCAGCTGTAAGTTGATGTCATCAGCGTACGATTCATTGGTCAGATAGTCTGATGTATCAACGAACAGAACCTGTTCATTGTAAACCTCAAGGATAGTCCTGATCCTTTGGTGTATAGAATCAATGGCCAGTGAATCCGGTTGAGCAAAAGCTGACGATCCGCAAAGTATTATCAGCAGCGAAAAGGATAGTCTATTAAGTCGGGTGACCATATATACAAAAATAGTCTCTGTTTCAGTGCGGAACAATTTTGTTGATATTTTTTTATTTTGGTAAAGAAAATAAGGGCATAGTTTGGAACATAGCTGGATAATATCCTAATTTTGCGAACGTTCATAGAGTAGATAATAGCCAATGAATTTGCAACATAGATCTTTACGCATTCTGATTATCGTAACGTTATTGTTTTTCATTTTTGTCCCTCCTGTCGGAACCGAGAGGGTTGTCATGGTTAGCGGCAGCTATACTCCTTCCAATCTTCGTATTGATAACACCCTGACTGACAGCGATATGTTTGAAGGTGCCGAAAAAGGCATCGAGTGGTTCCTGAAACACTGGAGCATAAAAGGAGCATCCGTTGCAGTTGCACGTGAGGGTAAACTGGTCTACGCCCGCGGGTTCGGCTATGCATCTATCAAAGATTCAATTCCTGTTGAGCCATACCATCGCTTCCGGATAGCCAGTGTTTCAAAGCTGGTGACCGCCGTTGCGGTTATGAAACTTCAGGAAGAGGGCCGTCTCTCTTTGCATGACCGGGTATTTGGCCCTGGCAACATTCTGGATGATCCGCTCTTTCTACATCCCAAAGATCGTCGTGTCTTTGATATTACTGTGGCACATCTTCTTTCACATGAAGGGGGCTGGTCTCAGCGCTATGGCGATCAGATGTTCATGCCTGATGTGATTGCCAGATCCCTTGACGTACCCATGCCGTTGGATCTTAAAGATATCATCAGGTTCTCCATGAGTAAAAATCTGCATTTTACACCGGGCACAGGGCAGTCATACTCCAACCTTGGCTATAGTATCCTGGGACTGGTGATAGAGAGGGCATCCGGGACCGATTATGAGACTTATTGCCGGAAGGAAATTTTGGAGCCACTTGGCATATTTGACATGGCCATCGGACATAACCTGCCCGAACAGGCGTATCCGCTCGAGGTTTCTTACTATGAGGTGGACAATGCGCCCCTGAAACCGTCGGTTTACGGCACAGGCGAGATGGTCCCGGCATGTCGTGGTGGTAATGACATTGAGACCCTGGGGGCCGCGGGAGGCTGGGTTGCAACGGCTCCGGACCTTATGAGGCTATTGCTCGCGATAGATGGCTTTGAACAGCCGAAGGACTTCCTGACACAGGAGAGTATCAGGTTCATGACCGACGTTTACAACGGGTATGCGCCGGTAGGATGGAGGGCAACGCTTACGAACGGATTATGGTGGCGAACAGGCTCATTCCCGGGAACAGCGGCGATGATGAAACGAATGCCTGACGGAACTGCCTGGGTGGTTCTTACCAACAGCAGTGCCTGGAATGGCCCTGAACTTTCCTCAGATATAGACCAGATGATGTCAAAATTCCTGGCGAGGGTGAGGGAGTGGCCCGAGGAGGACCTCTTCACCTGGTCATTGCCGCTGCCTTTGTAGAGTCGAAAGTCCGTAAAGTCCGTATAGTCGAAAGTCGGTAAAGTCATAAAGTCGGATAATCGAAAATCGAAAATCGCAAGTCTGTAAAGTCCATTAAGTCGAAAATCTGTAAAGACAGAAGGTCTGATGTCAGAAGGTCTAAAATCTCAAATCGAAAATCGCAAATCTCAAATGACTTAGGTTGTGTGTTTTACAGTTAATGTAAATATTATCAGGGAGGAACTTGAGGAGCGTTATGGTGCTGAGCTCACAGACCATGACAAATATCGTCCGAGTTATTACTATCATGCCTATAGCCTGCCCTTCATGCCTGTGTTATGCTCTGATGATCGTGCCAGGTTGAGGATCATGAGGTGGGGACTGATTCCATCATGGGTTACCGATGAAGGTGAGGCAAGCGAAATAATGATGAAGACCTTCAACGCCCGTTCTGAAACCATTGCCACCAAACCGGCCTTCAGGGATTCCTTTGCCTCTCGCAGGTGCCTGGTGCCTGTCAGAGGCTTCTTTGAATGGCAGCACCTGGGAGGCAGGAAAATTCCATGGTATATAACCCTTCGAGGGAACGATATTTTCTCTCTGGCAGGGATATGGGCTTCATGGACGCTAGAGGGGGGCATGACACTTGAAACATTCTCCGTTGTCACCACCCGCGCCAACGAGCTTATGGCCGGGATACATAATACAAAGAAAAGGATGCCTGTAATTCTTCCCTCATCATCAGAGAGGCTGTGGCTCAGAGAGGGTGTGCCGGCGGAAGCACTGGCGTCGCTGATGGAGCCGGTTGCATCGGAAATGCTCGGAGCCCATACAGTGAGCCCGCTGATAACAAATGTCCGTGCCGACCGCAACAGGCCGGAGCTTATTAAGCCCTATAACTATCCCGTTCAGGGCACACTCTTCTAGTATTTCATCTCTGGGAGACAAAGACGAATGTCAGAAAGCCGCCCTGTTTCTCCGGGGCGCTCAGATCAGAATTAAATCTTGACTTCAGGGCATGTTCTACAGCCGTCTCGGTAAGACAGGGGTCTTTGGTAGTCGATAGTCCTGATGCAGGTGAGGCTTTGATTACATTTCCCGAACGGTCAACCACAATTGAAATGGTTATCTGTCCTGCCCCCTGGCACTTGTAGATCGGTATGGGGAGGAAGACGTGGTGGCGACCGGCAAGATCATAAAAGATTCGTGTAGGCCCCCTGAAGGTTCCTTTCTCTTCCGGCTTCTCCTTTTTTTCAGTCACCTGGGGTTTGACCTCGTCGTCAGGGATGGCTATCTCTTCCATTCCTGCCTCCTCAGCCATCTTCTGCTCGTCAATGAAATTACTCTCATCGAGCATGCCGCTTTTGATCATCTCCTCCTTGACCATTTCCTCATACTCTTTGGGGTCAATGTCCAGAGGCTTGTCGGCAAGGTTCTTGATAATATTCACCAGTTCCTCCGTGGTGACGTCCTTAAACTGATCACTTTTAGCCAGTTCCAGGGCTTTCTCCAGGTCACGGTCAGGCAGATCCTCTTCAACAGCCAGGATAATCTCAGCGGCTATCTCGCGCTTCATGGCCGAGACCTTAACGGACATAAATATCACGGCCACAGTCAGATGTATGATGATTGTAGCCATTACCGCCGTAAATGTTATCTCAAACCTGTTCATCTGGGTACGAAATTAAAAATAATTACCCGCATGACATTAAATTATGTCAGAATCGTGCGGTCACTTTCAGGTTAAGGCTTCTCCCGGTGAGGTATACCGGCACTGCGTACTCACGCGTTTGCCCCTCACTGTTTTTAACAGTACGTATCCAGGTATAGGATATTGTGTTCCTGATGTCTGCAAGGTTAAATATTTCAATTCCGGCAATAAATTCTTTCATAAAGGGATTCTCCTTCTCTCTGCTGACCCTGGTCAGGACTTTGGAGAAGCCTATGTCGATACGCCGGTAGGGGGGCATCCTGAACCATATATCCCATTGGTCTCTGCCGGGGGGTGATGCCGGGATACCAGTGCCGAAATTGATATTAATATGAGCCCTGAAATCAGGGTGTCCGGGAAGGTAATCCTGAAAAAAGATGCTGAAATTCACTCTCTGATCGAACGGAGCAGGGTACCATCCCGAGTTGTAAGAGGGGATCTTCAGCTCCGACTTCATCAGTGAGAGGCTGAACCATGACTCAACCCCTGAAACGAATTCCCCGTTAACCCTCATATCCAGGCCCGCGGAGTAACCCTCTGCGATGTTTCCTCCGTAGTATATAAGCCTGACATTGTCTACCGTATATGGCATGAGCATGTTAAAGAGCTTGCCGTACGCCTCAGCGGTGAATCTGAAAGGTCTCTCCCAGGCTATGAAATCATAACGTGCTCCTGCGGTGACGTGATATGAGCGCTGTGCCTTCAGCAGCGGGTGTCCGTCTTGCTTTCCGATCATCAACTCGCGGCCTCCGGGAGGTTGATGATATGCTCCGGCCGCAATGTAAGCCGAGGTATGGGGCGTCAACGTCACCGTTAGGGAGAGCCTTGGGGAGATGAGAACCTCCGAACTGTAAGTGTCATATGATGATCTTATACCCGCATTTAAATCCCACATCCTGCCGGCGACGCTGAAGCTGCTCCTGCTTATGAGCCAGGCCCCTGCGGTGAAGCTGCCTGCTGTGATGCTGCGGTCAGAATATGAGGTCAGGGTCAGATCCTCGCCAGCCGCTCCTACAGTGTACCCGGCGGAATCGACACGAAGCCATTCGTTCATGGCAATGTCATGGCTGCGGTGTCTGGCAGTGACGCCCCACTCCAGACCGTTCCTGCCTGCCATGGCCGATCCCCTGTATGAGAGAGTGGTCATTCCCG
>JBHEOU010000116.1:0-5797 GCA_046260645.1 Bacteroidales bacterium
GTACTTGACTGGCATCCTCCCGCGGTAATCACAGATAAAATAGTCTTTTACGAACTCATAAGTGGTGCCAGAGATATTTATCTTTCCCGGCTCTCCTGATGATTCCATACGGCTTGCCGTATTCACCGTGTCGCCCCAGATGTCAAAGGTTATTTTCTTGTGCCCGACAACCCCCGCAATAACAGTTCCCGTATGAATTCCAATCCTTATATCCCAGAACCGTGCTGCAGTTTTGGCCGGGTCATTCTTCATGAACTGCATGTATTTCTGCATCTCCAGGGCAGCAAGCACCACCTCAACGGGATTGGTCCTGTTCCTCTCGGGGATGCCCCCGGCACACATATAGGCGTCCCCTATGGTCTTTATCTTTTCAATCCTGTACTTCTCGGCAAGAGAATCAAAGTGAAAGAAGAATCGGTCAAGTTCATCAATCAGTGCCTCCGGATTCATCTCTTCGGCTATCCTGGTGAACCCCTGTATATCAGAAAAGAGAACCGTGACAAAATTATATTTCGTTTTTGCCGCTTTGCCTTTTAACATGATCTCTTCGGCGGTACCTTTAGGCAGCATGTTTGCCAGGAGGTTGTCCGACTTCTCCTTCTCGTGCTGCAGCTCTTCAGTCCGCTCCGCGATCAGCTCCTCCAGCCTCTTCTGCCTCTCCATGAAGAGACGGTGAGTGCGGATACGGAGCATCATCCCTGCCAGTATAAGGAGAAGAGGATAGATTATCCAGGCCAGGGGTGAGAAGTACCACGGTGCCTTTACCCTGAATCCGAATGAACCCTCTCCGGCTGATTCGCCTTCGTCGGTTTTTTCATCTTCACCGGCTGTTTCCCCATTGATGGCCATTTCGCCTTCACCGGTTGTTTCGCCGGCAACGGTGCGGTATCTGTACATGAATATATAACTGCCCCGGCCGAGGTTAGTATATTCCTTGTAGCTCCTGTCGCTCCAGGCAGTCCATTCTCTGTCCGGACCTTCCATGTAAAACGAATATTCAGTACCCTCTCCCTTCACCATCCTGAATATTATTCCCTCACCGAACTTCAGAACAGGTGTGTCACCCGAGGTGTCAATCGACTCTCCGGTGCGATAAGAACAGACCCCGGTTATCCTGCTTTCATCCGGACTCGTTGCCGGACCCGCTGCCATCTCCGCTGCCAGCGCAGGGAGAGTGTTCAGGCCGGCTCCCGCACAGAACAGGGCCCCTGACAAGACGAACCGGCGGAAGAAGCTGATACCCATACACGATTGAGATTGCCTGATATATACAAAAATAAACTAATATTTTGCTCTTTTGGTATGCCGGCATCGCCTTGTCACGATGCAATGACTATTTTTGCCTTTTCATCAGACCACATAATGGAACTTATATTCGCAACAAACAATAAGCATAAAATCAATGAGATAAGCGATCTCCTGGATAACAACTTCAAAATCCTGGGCCTGGCTGATGTGAATATCACGGAGGATATCCCCGAGGATGCTGAGACGCTTGCTGAAAATGCGCTCTTCAAGGCAAAATTTGTGCATGACAGGACCGGATTGAATGTCTTTGCAGATGACACCGGGCTGGAGGTTGACGCCCTCGGCGGCGCTCCGGGTGTATATTCGGCCCGGTATGCCGGCAAGGGGAGAAGCTTTGATGACAATATCAACAAACTGCTGGAGCAGATGGCAGATGCTGAAGACAGACGTGCACGGTTCAGGACGGTAATCGCCCTTATACTTGAGGGAAACGAACACCTGTTTGAAGGAACAGTTGAGGGAGTGATCACCAGGGAGAGAAGGGGAAACGGAGGTTTCGGATATGACCCTGTCTTCCTGCCTGACGGGTGTGACCGGACCTTTGCCGAGATACCCCTCTCTGAAAAGAACCGTATATCACACAGGGCACGGGCTATGAGAAGACTGCTTGCTTTCCTGAATGAGAGGCAGGGGTGAGATGGCCAGGTCTATGTCATCCCTGCCGGTCTTTCTGAAAGCCAGAAGGGGTGAGATGACAGAGCCAAATTCGAACCGCAGGGTTCGCCATATGCTGACAACAGAGTCATGAAGAGGATCATTTCAATTACGGCCATCTTTTTCACTTCTCTTCTCCTGAGCGGACAGGGAGCGGTAGGATCATGGAACGATCATCTCTCGTACAACTCATCATTTTCACTGGCAGCAGGCGGAGAGAAGATCTATTCTTCTGCAGGAGCCTCCCTGCTGGTTTATGACATACGATCCGCATCATCATCGCCTCTCTCAAGGGTGTCAGGACTGAATGAGACTGCAATAAATCACGTTGCATGGTGTGATGAGGAAGAAACACTGATAATCGTCTACAGGAATACCGGTGTTGATCTCGTCAGGAAAGGCATTATTACCAATATCCCTGATATAAAGAACAAATACATTCCCGGCATAAAAGAGATCTACGGTGTGACCGTCACAGGCAGCCGCGCCCTGCTGTCAGGAAGCTTCGGCATTGTAGTTATTGATGTCAGGGGAAAATATGTGGCTGACACCTGGCGACCCGGTCCTGACGGCGAAACCAATATAGTCCATGAAACGGCCATGCTTAATGACCGGGTCTATGCCGCCACCTCACGAGGGGTATTTTCAGCTCCCCTAAACCGCCCCGGGCTCTCCTATTATGGGAACTGGGAACTTCTTCAAGGCCTGCCCTCCCCGGAATCAGGTTATGACAATCTGGCTGCTGCCGGTCCGGCACTGTTCCTGAGTAAACCCGGATCACCCTCTTCCCCCTCTTCCCCGGATTCACTGTTCCGGATAGAACCCGGACAGAGTGCCGGCCTCATCACCACAGCTCCCGGAGGAAGCATCAGATCACTCGACGACGACGGCAGTGCCGTCTTCATGTCATTGACCTCCTCCATCATCATTTTCTCATCACAGGGTACAGTCACCAGGGAGATAAACGGATACGGCTGGGCATCAGTCAATCCGTCGGGGGTAACCAGCTACCGACAGAAACTCTGGATTGCCGATGCATCGGCCGGCCTTGTTTCTACCGCAGACTACAGCAGCTTCACAAGCCACACCATTTCAGGACCCTATACAAACAATGTCTCAGACATCCGTTTCGAGGGAGACAATTTCTATGTAACCGGAGGAACCGTAGACAATGCCTGGGGCAACGTCTATCGTCCGCTGCAGGTATTCACCGGCAGAGGCAGCACCTGGATCAGCCATATTCTTTACGGGGAAGCTGACAGGGATGCAATGAGGGTGATGGCGGACCCGGATGATGAAAGCCATTTCTTTGTCTCGTCATGGGGCAATGGCCTCTATGAGTTCAGGGATGGCGCGATGGAAAAAAACTACAATCAGTATAACTCTCCCCTGTCAAGCATCAGGCCCGGTGAGAATTTTACCCGCATCTGCGGATTAACATTTGACAGGTCAGGCAATCTATGGATGACACAATCGGGCGTGCCCGGCAACCTCAAGGCACTAACCCCCGAAGGAAACTGGATAACCACCTCGCTGAACATGAATGTGCCTGTTGCCGGAGACATGCTCACAGACCGCAATGAGTACATATGGATGATACTGCCACGGGGATACGGACTGCTTGTCTATGACCCGGCAGGTACACCTGACATAACCTCAGATGACAGGTATCTCAGGCTCCAGGTCGCAGACACCGAAGGCCATGTTATGAACAATCTGTTTTCCATCGCCGCAGACCTTGACGGAAACATATGGGTCGGAACCGATATGGGACCGGCAGTATTCTATAACCCCGGGAGAGTATTCTCCGGCGGGCTGACAGCATCACGGATCAAGATCCCGAGAAATGACGGCTCCGGGCTGGCTGATTATCTCCTTGGAACGGAAACGGTGACATCCATTGCCATAGACGGGGCAAACAGAAAATGGTTCGGGACAATGAGCTCCGGTGCGTACCTGATGTCAGACGATGGCAAGGAACAACTGATAAACTTCAATTTCACTAACAGCCCCATCCTCTCTGACAATGTGGTAAAGATAGCCGTAAACGGGGCCAACGGCGAGGTTTGGTTCGGCACCTCGGAAGGAATCGTCTCATTCCGCGGCGACGCCACCACAGGAAAGGCGGACTATTCCGGAATATATGTCTTCCCGAATCCTGTCAGGGACGATTATGAGGGCGTGGTCACCGTCACCGGCCTCGTTGAGAACTCATCGGTAAAGATCACGGATGTCAGTGGAAACCTGGTATATGAAACCACCTCGCTGGGCGGACAGGTGACATGGGACCTGCGCAACTACCGGTCGGCACGTGTGGCAACCGGTGTTTACCTGGTATTCTGCACCAATGAAGACGGCAGCCTTGCCAAAGTAACCAAGATGCTGGTGATCAGGTGATCAGTCTGCCGTTATCAGGCTTTGAATACGCTCTATCTGCAGCTTCTTGTTCACCTCCCGGAGACTTCTGGCGGTGGCTGTAAAATACTGGTGACCTGAAATGAACTTCACCTGCATTCTGTTCCAGTCATTAAGTCTGGTGATCTTATTCTGAGCCTTCAGCTCTTCAAAAAGAGTATTTGATACGGGGATGAAGTCGCTTCGTCCAAGATAATCGAGGTCTGAATCACAGATGATCTTTTCCAGCAGGTCGGTGGGTGTGGGCGGCAGCTTGGTAGACATGATGATTTTGCATATCCGGTCAATCTGCTCATTGGAATATCCGTATCCGGGCAGCATCTCCCGGGCCAGCAACGTACCCTGATACTCATGATCATCATATGACACCGTATGCCCGGCATCATGGAACAGAGCGGCAGTCTTCAGCAACAGTATCTCTTCATCATTGCACCCTTCAGCCCAT
Source organism: Bacteroidales bacterium (assembly GCA_046260645.1). GTDB lineage: Bacteria > Bacteroidota > Bacteroidia > Bacteroidales > VadinHA17 > SR-FBR-E99. The sequence continues at coordinate 4,823 of JBHEOU010000116.1, forward strand.
CCTATCAGCTCCACCTCTGTCACAACATCAACGGTGTGCTTCACATTATGATAAAAGAGGAACTCAGGCAACTCCCTCTCAAGCTTATCAAGGATAACCTCCTGGATGTCTGTGAACTGTATAAGTCCCAGCTTGATATTGAACGCCTCATTCGGCATGACACCCAGACCGTCAACCGATAAAGCCGGCAACAGACCCCTTACCTGGTACATCTGGATGCTGCCGGTATATTTAACAGGCAGTTTACCGATATACTCACAGATAAAGAACTCCTTTACAAGCTCATAGGTCATTACAGATATAAGGATCGAATCCTTATCCGCGACGGCCTCTATCCGGCTTGCAGTGTTGACGGCACGCCCCTTGATGTCATATGACACCTTATTCTTCCCCGAGACGGATGCAGTGACAGGGCCTGTGTGAATGCCTACCTTCAGATTCCAGATCCTTTCATCAACCCTCTTTACGGCTTCGTATTCCTTCATGAAATGTCTCAGCTCAACTGCAGCCATGACAACCTCCACCGGGTTGGTAATGTTCTTCGCCGGTATACCGCCGGCACACATCAGAGTGTCACCGATGGTCCTGATCTTTTCTACATGATATTTCCCGATAATCTTGTCGAACTCGAAAAAGATCTCATCAAGCTCATCCATCACACGGGCAGAGTCCATATCCTCTACAAGTCTTGAGAAGCCATGGATGTCGGCAAAGAGGACCGTGACCATGTTATACCTGAACGACTTATCCTCCTCAACTGTCTTTGTACCCGGAAGCTCGCTCCTCTCAAGGAGAAGCCTGTATTTTTCGTTCATTTCCAGGATCTTCACCTTCTCGCGTTCAAGTTTCTTCACCTGCTCGTCAAGCTCCTTGTTCTGACGTGCAAGCCGCGCAATGCGCATGAGGAGCTGATCCTTTGATCTTGAATCCATTTTTCAGAAATTGACGGGTAAAGATACAAATTTAACCATGCTC
>JBHEOU010000117.1:0-5791 GCA_046260645.1 Bacteroidales bacterium
TGTGAAAATCATGTCCGCAAGCGTGCATAACAGGCGTCTCCAGTCCGTGATTGTCGGTTACCGTGACCATGCTGGCCCAGGAGACACCGGTGGTCTCCCTCACCGGCAGGGCATCCATGTCAGTCCTGAGCATCACCACGGGCCCAATGCCATTCCGGAAGACGCCCACAACGCCGTTTCCGCCTACCCCTCCAGTCACTTCGAACCCCATTTTTTCAAGAGCCAGTGCCATTTTTTCAGCCGTCTTGAATTCCTGAAGTGAGAGCTCGGGATTCTGATGCAACACCCGGTACATTTGCTCAGCGGCAGGAACAGAGGTGGTGGCCTCCTTTCTGATAAGGTCGATGAGATCCTGGCCTGCAGAAGGCACTGAGATGCACAGAAGCAGAACAGCGCAGGGAAAAAGAATTTTATTCATGATTAGCGTCTTGTGATGTCAAAATTAAGAATATATCCTTAAAGAGGAGGCGATCTTATTATTTATGAAAACTGCCGGCAGTTACCGGGTATTTTGCTACCTTAGTTCGTCCAAAACAACAATTCAGGGTCATGAAGAAAATCTTATTAATAGCCACATTTGCATCTATGGGAATAGCACTTTTTACATCATGCGGGGGGGAGTCAGGCAAGAAGGCTGCCGCGAATGAAGAATTCACCTATGAGGTTGACAGGTTTGAAGATATCAGCGTCCTCAGGTATCGTCTGCCGGGGTTTGAACAGCTGTCGGCAGGTGAGAAGGAGTTCATCTACTATCTCTCCGAGGCCGCCCTCTGCGGGCGTGATATACTTTGGGACCAGAATTTCAGGTATAACCTTGTCATACGGAAGACCATCGAGGCCATAATCGCCTCATATGGCGGCGACCGGGAGGCAGAAGAGTATAAATCATTCATCACCTATGCCAAAAGGGTCTTTTTTGCCAACGGCATACACCATCACTATTCCGGTGACAAGTTCGCGCCGGGATTTTCACAGGATTACTTTTCGGCCCTGGTCACCGGATCCGACCCGGCGCTCCTTCCTCTCAGGGAGGGAGAGACGGCCGGTGATCTCATTGCCCTTCTCACTCCGGTGCTCTTTGATCAGGCGCTCTACGCCAGAAGAGTTGATCAGTCGGCGGGAGCTGACATGATCGTCGCTTCGGCAAACAACTTCTATGAGGGTGTCACCCAGGAGGAGGTTGAGAAATATTATGGATCCCTGGCCGATCCGGCAGACCCCAGACCTGTTTCATGGGGACTGAACTCAAAACTGGTAAAGGCCAACGGGAAGGTGACGGAGATACCTTACCGCAGCGGAGGACTCTATGGCGAGGCCATCGACCGCATCATCTCTTATCTGGAGAAGGCCAGGGAGGTGGCGCTGAGCGAGACCCAGAAGAAGGAGCTGGGACTGCTGATTGACTACTACAAGACAGGTGACCTCAAGACCTGGGATGAGTACAACGTAGTGTGGGCAGGCAATACTGACCTCTCGGTTGACTATATCAATGGATTCATCGAGACTTACGGTGACCCGATGGGCATGAAGGCCACATGGGAGGCAGTGGTTGATTATAAGGACATTGAGGCATCAAAGCGCACTGCACTGATCACTGCAAATGCACAGTGGTTCGAGGACAACTCACCGGTTGCCCCGGAATACCGCAAGGAGAAAGTCACAGGTGTTGCAGCCAGCGTGATTAACGTGGCGATGCTCGGCGGTGACTGTTATCCGGCATCTCCACTTGGGATCAACCTTCCCAATTCGAACTGGATAAGGACGGAGGCCGGGTCGAAGTCCGTCACCCTGGCCAACATCACTGATGCCAGGGACATAGTGTCACGTGGCAGCGGCTTCCTGGAAGAGTTCGCCTTTGACAAGGCGGAAATAGACAGGGCGAAAGAACACGGCTCGCTTGCTGACGCCCTGCATACTGACATGCATGAGTGCATTGGACATGCAAGCGGCAAACTGGCTCCGGGAACTGATCCGAATGCGCTCAAGAACTATGCCTCTCCTCTTGAGGAGATGAGAGCAGATCTCTTCGCTCTATACTTCATGATGGATCCCAAAATAGTCGAGACAGGCCTTATGCCATCCGAAGAGCCTGCAAAAGCACAGTACGACAATTATATCCGCAACGGGCTCATCACACAGATCGTCCGGATCAAACCCGGTAAGGATATCGAACAGGCTCACATGAGATGCCGCTCGGCAATAGCGCACTGGGTATATGAGAAGGGCCTCGGTGAAAATGTCATTGAACTGGTGAAACGTGAGGGCGGGACCTTTGTAAGGATCAATGATTACACAAAACTCAGGGCACTCTTCGGGGAGATGCTGAAGGAGGTACAGAGGATCAAGTCAGAAGGTGATTTCGTGGCTGGAAAAGATATGATTGAAAATTACGGGGTAAAGATCGATCAGGATCTGCACGGTGAGATACTCGCCAGGTACGCGAAACTGGACCTGGCCCCTTACAGCGGATTTGTCAATCCCTCTATGACAACGGTAACCGATGCAGAAGGAAAAATCACTGATGTGAAGATTGAATATTGCTCTGACTACCTGGGGCAGATGATGGAATACGGGAAGAGATATTCATTTCTCCCGGCTTATTGAATTTGCATTGATTGAAATGCTGAGGCGTAGAATGCCACGTCTCAGCAGCAATCATTACACCGCTATGCCGCCAACCCGCGAGGCGTGTGCTGATTACAGGACTATTCGTAATATTTTTTGTTCATCCGGTCTGTCCTCCTCTTCTCGGCCAGTACCAGATAGACCAGGTATGCAGAGATGATCACCAGCAGTATGATGATGCTGTACCATATTATTACAGCGGTCCCCAGTCCATCGGTCGCCGGTATTGAAGGGTTGACAGAATAACCAACCTCGATCCCGAACAGGTTCCTGACGAAAAACAGGAGGAAGAAGGAGAGCAGACCGGCTGCAACAGGCGTGGTTATCCAGCCAGATGCGATGCTTCCCAGTAACTTCAGGTTGATGTTACTGATACCCTTGTAGAGACCTATGCCCAGTACTGAGCCGACCACCACCTGCGTGCTTGATACAGGCACCAAAGGAATGGGAGGAAGGCCTATCCCTTCCATAAGGCCTGAGAGTGCGGATGATGAGAAGATGAACAGCACCAGCGCCTGTGAAAGCACAACCACGAATGCCGCTTCGGATGATAGTTCCAGTAGGCTGTTGCCAATGGTCTGCATTACCTTTTTGGAATATGTCAGTATGCCGACCGCTATGGCAACAGCGCCAAGGAAAAAGAGCTGCTGTGCACCTGTAAGGGTGAAGATGCCGAAGTTGGCATCATCGAGGGGGATGCTCGGCACGAACACCCCCATTACGTTTGCGATATTGTTTGCACCGAGGCTGTAGGCTCCGAAGGCGCCGGCGATCATCAGTCCGGTTCTGAGGTAGTGTTCGTATTTGAGAAGGTGCACTTTTATTCTCCTCCGGGTGATCTTGACAAGGTGATAGAGTCCGTAGGCGAAGATGGCACCCAGAACAGGTCCCGTTATCCATGTAGTTACGATCTGCGTTAGTGCCCTGGTGTCGACAGCATTGTCTGTGAAAAAATTCCACCCGATGATTGCGCCTACAATAGCCTGGGTGGTTGAGACCGGCAGTCCCGCCCTGGTCATGAAAAAGACTGTCAGACCTGCGGCCAGGGCCACAGTAAATGCGCCTCCCATGGCATTGACTGATCCGAGTCGGCCCAGTGTGTCGGAGGCCCCTGCACCCTGAAGCACGGCGCCAAGGATCACAAATACCGAGGCGATGACGCCAGCTCTGGCAAAGGAGACCATCCTTGACCCGACGGCGGAACCGAACACATTGGCTGCATCATTGGCGCCGAGGGTCCACCCGAGAAAGAGGCCGCTGGTGATGAAGAGAAAGATCATGATCAGAGCATTTGCCTTATGGCCATGGAGGCAAGGAGGTCAGCCGCCGCCTGGGCGGAGTCGGAGATATTTTCAATGTGGTGGGTAATATACCTTATATGAGCCTTCTCAGCCAGGGAGAGGTCATTCATCTCATGAAAGACCCTCTTCTTCATCTGGAACGCGGCCTTATCAGTCTCCCTCTCAAAGAAATAGACCTTGATAAGCTTCTCCCTGACGAGATGGGGTTCGCGGAAAAAGGCCCTCGCCGCTGGCAAAAGCTCTTCCGCGGCATTACCTGACACTTCAGTAAGAGATATGAACTCATTTACCAGTGATGCCGGTATATGCGGCATCTCGACATAGAATTCGTTCAGCGATTTCTTGGCAGTATCAATAATCTCATCGAGCTGCCAGAGCAGCTTGACTATTTCGCTCCTCTGGTTGGGAAGGATAGAGTGAACAATCATGTCATTCTCAATGCTTCTCTGTAGCTTGTCGGCTCTGCCTTCAAGTTCGTCAATCCTGGAGAGATGGTTCTGGAAGGCATTGTGATCACCTTTGACATAAGCCTTGACACCCTCCTTGAAGATAAGTATGCCTATCTCAATAGTATCAAAGAATTCATCGATTCTTACTGCCAGTTCCCTTGTTGTACGGGTGAAAAGAGACATCTGATGAGAATTGTGGTTTAAGACAAATATATTAAGAAAAGCATCGTGCTCCGGTCATTCAGAAATCAATAATTCTCTCAACGCGATGCTTTTTAAGGTAGCCCTTGATAATAACCTGGATGTCGCGGTTGTCGGCAGCCCTTTTGATGCAGTCATGCACTGCCGTCAGTCCGAATCCGACGTCATTTATACTGAAGTAACCGAAGCCCTCATATTTGCCGTTGACAATCTTGACAACCGACCTCTCTTCACCGTCGCGGCCGCGGTCAATTATGAAGAAGTTTCTCTCCCTGAAGATGAATTCATCGAGAGCCATGAGTGCCCTTTCATTGTATGATCCGGGCTCTTCGCCGCCACAGCATGCTCCCCTGCAGAGGCTTACCTGCCTGTGAAAGCAGGGGCCGTCAGTCTCATACAAGCCTGACAGTTTCTGGCAAAGGGTGAATTCATTGATTATCTGTTCCAGCTTGCCCCTGGCTTTGTCACGTGATGAGAAGAGAGACAGCGGGACCGCTTCATCATTGACGTTGCGGTATTCAAACCTGATATAGCCATGTTCATCAGTATAACTATAGATGCCCCACCGAAAACCCGTGCGCCGCTGAGCCCTGTTGTACAGGGGCTTCCTGCTCTTGATCTCCGCCGACTCAAGGAGGAGAGCTATCAACTCACTGCCGGTTCGCTCCCATGATATGTCGGCTATGCGTGATCTCATTTCCATGGCCCTTCCCGAAGTGTTGTTCGACAGGTGGGTGTTAACCCTCTGGCAGAGGTTGCGGCTCTTGCCTACATAAATGACATCACCCTTCTCATCATAAAAATAGTATATGCCCGGCTCCTCAGGAATATCTGCCAGTCGTGCCGTGTCAAGTGATGGGTGAAGCTTTGCTGCCTTCCTGTTCCTTATCAGGCTGCCCGAGTTCAGTGCCTTGTCCTTTTCCAGGAGGAGCTCAAGGAGCCTCACAGTGGCCATAGCGTCACCGCAAGCCCTATGTCTGCCATTTATCTCTATTCCCAGATCCTTGCACAGGTTTCCCAGGCTGTATGACCTGTGACCGGGCAGCAGTTTCCTGCTGAGCGACACAGTGTCAAGGAGCGGCCTCCTGAAATTGTATCCAAGCATTCCAAATTCCTGCCTGATGAATGAATAGTCAAAGTTGGCATTATGTGCAACAAATACTTTCCCTTCAGTGATCTCCACTATTTTTTTCGCCACCTCGAAGAATTTCGGGG
>JBHEOU010000118.1:0-5786 GCA_046260645.1 Bacteroidales bacterium
AATGGAATTCCTGCGTGACCGCATTTCGCAGACCCGCTCCAACGAGGAGTTTCTGATTTCGATGAACAGCGAATAAAATATCGGAAAAAATCCGTAAATTTGCAGCTTATTTTTTTAAAGGATATTGATCACTAATCATTCATAATTATAAATGGCAACAAAAAAATTCATTACTTGTGACGGCAACCAGGCTGCATCGCACATAGCTTATATGTTCAGCGAAGTCGCCTGCATCTATCCAATCACCCCCTCCTCCACCATGGCAGAATATGTCGATGAGTGGGCAGCTCACGGACTGAAGAACATGTTCGGAGAAGAGGTAAAGGTGGTTGAGATGCAAAGCGAGGCCGGCGCTGCAGGAGCAGTGCACGGTTCACTACAGTCGGGTGCTCTTACCTCAACCTTTACCGCTTCGCAGGGTCTTCTTCTGATGATCCCCAACATGTATAAGATCTCCGGAGAACTTCTTCCGGGCGTTTTCCATGTCAGTGCCCGTACCGTAGCAGGTCATGCACTCTCTATCTTCGGTGACCACGGAGACATCTATGCAACGCGCCAGACCGGGTTTGCTCTGCTGGCAAGCGGCGGTATACAGGAGATCATGGATCTTGCAGGCGTGGCTCACCTCGCCGCAATCAGATCAAGGGTGCCCTTCCTTCATTTCTTTGACGGCTTCCGCTCTTCACACGAGATCCAGAAGATCGAAGAGCTGAACATCGATGATTTGAAGAAGCTCGTCGACATGGATGCACTTCAGTCATTCCGTGACAGGGCTCTCAATCCCGAACATCCTGTGACAAGAGGAACAGCACAGAACCCTGACATCTTCTTCCAGGCTAAGGAAGCATCCAATCCGTTCTACACCAACCTTGACGATACGGTCAATGAGTACATGGAAGAAATTTCCGCTCTCACCGGCCGTGAGTACAAGCCCTTCACCTATTACGGGGCCCCCGATGCTGAAAACATTATTGTTGCAATGGGATCGGTGACCGAGACCATTAAGGAGGTGATCGATTACCTGGCTGAAACCAAAGGTGAAAAAATCGGTCTCATCTCGGTTCATCTCTACAGGCCCTTCTCGGCAAAATACCTTTTCAATGTGCTGCCGAAGAGCGTGAAACGCATAACCGTGCTTGACCGCACCAAGGAACCGGGCGCAAACGGAGAACCACTTTATCTCGATGTCACCGAGGTTTTCTATGACAGGGCCACACGCCCGATGATCATCGGCGGCCGCTACGGTCTGAGCTCAAAAGACACCACCCCGGTACAGATTATTTCCGTCTACGAGAATATGAAGATGGATAAGCCTATGAATCAGTTTACGGTAGGGATCGTTGACGATGTCACCTTCAGGTCACTTCCTGTTCTCCCGGAGATAAACGTAAGCCATAAAGGCACATATTCGGCCAAGTTTTACGGCATCGGTTCCGATGGCACTGTAGGCGCAAACAAAGCCTCGATAAAGATCATCGGTGATACCACTGACAAGTATTGCCAGGCCTATTTCGCCTATGACTCGAAAAAATCAGGCGGGGTAACCACCTCGCATCTCCGTTTCGGTGACCAGCCCATACGCTCTCCGTATCTTGTCAATACGCCCGACTTTGTGGCTTGCCACGTACCGGCTTACCTCGACAAGTATGACATGCTGAGGGGTCTCAAGAAAGGAGGCACCTTCCTTCTGAACTCCATCTGGGAACCGGAAGAGACATTGACCAAACTGCCTGACCATATGAAAAAGTACCTGGCAGAGAACGATATTAGCTTCTACATCATCAATGCAACAAACATCGCAGAGGATCTGGGACTTGGAACCAGGACCAATACGATCATGCAGAGCGCTTTCTTCAAGGTGTCAGAAGTAATTCCTTACAAGCTTGCCGTTGAAGAGATGAAACATGCGGTGGTAAAGGCTTACGGCAAGAAGGGCGAGAATATTGTCAATATGAACAATAACGCCATTGACCGCGGCGGTGACGTCACTAAGGTAGATATACCTGCAGAGTGGGCATCAATGAAGGTTACCGCTGAAAAAGCTGACCTCAGTAAGCCCGCGTTTATCCGTGAAGTGGTTGATGTAATCAACGGCATGAGGGGTGATGATCTTCCCGTCAGCGCTTTTGTCGGCCGTGAAGACGGCACCTTCCCCGCAGGTACTGCTGCCTACGAAAAGCGCGGCATAGCCGTGAACGTTCCCGAGTGGCAGATGGACAAGTGCATCCAGTGCAACCAGTGCTCATATGTCTGTCCTCACGCATCCATCCGTCCGTTCCTCCTTACCGATGAGGAGCTGGCAGCTGCACCGGAGGGGACGACAGCCAAGCAGGGTATCGGCAACACCAAGAGCCACAAGTTCAGGATACAGGTAAGTATCTATGACTGCACCGGCTGCGGTAACTGCGCCGATGTATGCCCCTCCAAGGAAAAGGCCCTCATCATGAAGCCTCTTGAGACACAGCTTGAAGAGGCTGAGAGATGGACCTATATGCATGAGAAGGTAGGGTACAAGGACACTATCGTTGACAAGTACACCAATGTGAAGAACTCGCAGTTTGCCCAGCCGCTCTTTGAATTCTCCGGAGCATGTGCTGGTTGCGGTGAGACGCCTTATATCAAGGCCATCACGCAGCTCTTCGGTGACCGCATGGTCATCTCAAATGCCACCGGATGTTCATCCATCTACGGCGGTTCGGCACCGTCAATGCCATATACCACCAACAAAAATGGCAATGGCCCTGCATGGGCCAACTCTCTGTTCGAAGACAACGCGGAGTACGGTTTCGGCCTTATGCTCGGTGCCACACGCATCAGGGAGCGCCTCGAGCGCCTGATGAAGGAAAATATCAACAGCGGTCTTGCTCCCGCTACGGTGGCTGCATTCAATGATTGGATAGCAGCAAAGGAAAATGCCAAAACCAGCAGGGAAGTATCAGAAGCGGTTATTGCCGCATGCGAGAAGGATAAGGCTCCTGTCTGTAAAGAGATCCTTGATCTGAAGAAGTACCTCGTGAAGAAATCATACTGGGTCTTCGGCGGTGACGGATGGGCATATGACATCGGCTACGGCGGTCTTGACCACGTGATGGCTTCAGGCGAGGACATAAACGTCCTGGTGCTTGACACCGAGGTCTATTCAAACACCGGCGGCCAGGCATCCAAAGCGACCCCGGCAGGCGCTGTCGCCAAGTTCGCTGCCTCAGGCAAGAAGATCCGCAAGAAGGACCTCGGGCAGATGGCCATTACCTACGGTTATGTCTATGTGGCACAGGTCTCCATGGGATCGAGCCAGAACCAGTACTTCAAGGCCATACGCGAAGCTGAGGAATACCCCGGACCGTCACTCATAATTGCCTACTCACCCTGTATCAATCATGGCCTTCGCGACGGCATGGGCAAGACTCAGCAGCAGGCTAAAGATGCGGTGACAGCAGGTTACTGGCACCTCTACAGGTTCGACCCGCGCCTCGAGGAAGAGGGCAAGAACCCGTTCCAGCTTGATTCCAAGGAGCCCGAATGGAGTAAGTTCCAGGACTTTCTGAAGTCAGAGGTACGTTATACTTCGCTGCTCAAGGACTTCCCTGGCGAGGCTGATTACCTCTTCAAACAGGCTGAAGAGAACGCCAAATGGAGATATAACAGCTACAAGCGGTTATCACAGATGGACTTCAGTCCTGCTGAAACACCTGCTGAAACCAAAACTGAAACCAAAACTGAAACCAAAACTGAATAATACTTTGTAGTTTCGATCAAGGAGAGCCGACAACCCCGGCTCTCTTTTTTTTGTCCTGCAAAACCGGTAACTTTGCAGCGCTGAAACGAACATGGAAAGGAGTAATTATTTGAGCAGGGCACTGGCAATAGACTACGGTAGAAAAAGGTGCGGACTGGCAGTAACCGATCCGATGAGGATCATCGCCTCTCCCCTCGCCACTGTGCCGTCAGGCCAGCTTGAGGCTTTTCTCAGTGATTACATACCGCGTGAGAAGGTTACTGATGTGGTTATCGGTTATCCAGTCACCATGAACAATATGCCCAGTGAAAGCGTAAAGTACATTGATCCGTTCATTGCACGGTTCAGAAAGCTCTTCCCGGAGACGCCACTGCACCTTGCTGATGAGCGGTTTACCTCCCAGATGGCTATGAGGGCGATGATTGACGGGGGTGTGAAGAAAAGCGGCAGGCGTGACAAGGCGCTGACTGACCGCATCAGCGCATCCATAATCCTTCAGTCGTGGCTCAGGACCATGGAGAACAGAAACAGGATTTAGAGGAAGAGAATGATATATCCTATTTACGTATACGGTCACCCGATACTGAGAAAGATTGCAAAGGAGGTAGAGAAGGGCCACCCCGGCCTTGATACTTTCATTGCCGATATGTTTGAGACCATGTATAAATCAGATGGTTTGGGTCTGGCTGCTCCGCAGATTGGGAAGTCGTGGCGCATATTCGTTATCGACGGCGAGCCTCTGGGTGAAGATCATCCTGAGATGAAGGAATTTAAAAAAACCTTCATCAACCCCCGGGTGGTAGAACGCAAGGGTGATATAGTGCCTATGAACGAAGGGTGCCTCAGCCTGCCGGGCTTGCATGAGGAGGTTGACCGTGAGTCGGAGCTGCGTATCCAGTACCATGACGTCGACTGGAACTTCCATGACGAGGTATATACAGGATACAAAGCAAGGGTGGTACTGCACGAATATGATCACCTGGACGGCATCCTGTTCCCCGACAGGCTCAGTCCGCTCCGCCGCAGGCTCATCAGGGGCAAGCTGAATGACATAACCAAGGGTAAGTTCAGCGCCGACTACCGCACAGTGATTCCTATAGGAAAGTAACTGCAAGCCGTTGTTTTTCCGGAACAATTAATTTAACTTTATTGGGTCTAAAGCTGTAGACCCGTGCAATTCAGGGAGATACCTTTCCTGAGACTCTATGCGCCGTTATGCGCAGGTGTGATCGTGGCTGAAGCCGTGCCGCGCCTTACCGTCTTTGTCCTTATCGCCGGCGCCCTCTCCCTGGCCGTGATGACACTCCGCCTCTTTCGCAAAAGCTATTTCTCTGACACAATCTTCGGTTCGGCTGTCATTGCCTTTCTGCTCTCAGCGGGCTTTTTGCTCCGTATCATGGAGCAAAACCGGCCCGGCGTACTCAATGAGACCCGGCAACTGGTTACGGTACGTCTCTCGGGTTATCCTGAGAAGAAAAATGCCAGCTGGGCAATGAAGGCAAAAATCATTACGGCCCGCGAGGGTGACTCTCTGAGCGCTCCCGGGCGATCGATCATGCTCTGGTTCATGGGAGACACACTGCCCGGGGCGTGGAAGCCGGGCGACAGGCTTGTGCTGCGTATCAGGCCGAGGCAGGTTGAGAACAACGGTAACCCGTGCGAGTTCAACTACCGTCGTTACCTGGAGGGCCAGGGAATAAAACAGATGGCCTTCTTCCGCACGACTGATATTATTGAATACCTCCCTGATGGCCGCCGGAACGTGAGGGAACTCTCACTGATAGTTGCCCACAGGATGATAGCTGCCTTCAGGAGAGCAGGGCTCCGCGGAGAAGAGCTGGGCCTGGTCACGGCCCTGACCATCGGTGACAAGGAGCTGCTTGACAGGGAGCACCTCACCTCCTTCTCCAGGTCGGGGGCCATGCACATAATGGCTGTCTCAGGCCTGCATGTAGGTATGATAAGTCTTGCCCTCTCCTGGTTGCTCTTTTTTCTCCGCGGCAGGCTCAGGATAATCAGAGCTCTGATTATTGTGTCAGCGCTGTGGGGT
>JBHEOU010000119.1:0-5710 GCA_046260645.1 Bacteroidales bacterium
GCGTTGTCCTTGAAGGCGACAGGGATTATATAGAGAAGATTGAAACGAAGGTCTATGGCAATGAACTCAGGATCAAAAGGGAAAAATGGTATGATACCGGGAACAGGAAAGTCGTTGTGAGGATCACCATGCCTGACCTTAAAGGTGTCAGTGTATCAGGCTCAGGGAGGGTCTCAGTGAACGATCCTCTCAAGGGGGGAGACCTTGATATCGGCATCAGTGGCAGCGGCAAGGCTTTACTCCGTGATGTGGCGCTCAGCAACGTCGAATGTTCCATATCCGGATCAGGAAGCCTGAACATAGCTGGAGAGGGCACCATCAATCGCCTTGAAATAAATATTTCAGGCTCTGGTGACTATGTGGGGGCAGACACCAGGGTGGAGACACTGGAGGCAGGAATTTCCGGCAGCGGCAGTTGCGACTGTTATGTTACGGGCAAGTTAGAAGCCTCTATCTCAGGCAGTGGCAAAATCTATTACTCGGGTAACCCGAAGATTGATGCATCTGTCTCCGGGTCAGGCAAGGTGCGGTCGAAATAATCAGCCGCGCAGGATCTTAACAACTCCGTTTCCGGATACTCTGATGACCGAAGAGGCTTTAGCCCTGCTTCGGTCATCCTGTCTCCACAGGCATACATAATCAACTGATGCCTTCAGCTCCTCGCTGATCTCTTCAAATATTGCAGGGGCATCACTGCCGCTGATGTTGGCTGAGGTTGACACCAGGGGCTTGCGCAGGGCAGTGATGAGCTCATCGCAGAAAGGATCGGCACAGACCCTGACACCCACGGACCCGTCGGCCGAAGCCACCCCCTCAGCCAGGCTCCGCCCCCTGTCATAGACAATTGTAAGAGGGCTCTCCGTCAGCTCTGCTATCTCCAGTGCCACCTCAGGAGGATTGTCGACATAGCGTTCAAGCATGCCCGGTGAGTTGACCAGGATTATCAGGCTCTTGTTCCCGGCCCGCTGCTTGATTGAGAAAACCTTTTTCACCGCCTCGCTGTTCGTGGCATCGCACCCGAGACCCCATACTGTATCTGTTGGATAAAGGATGACCCCTCCGGCACGCAGTGTCTTCAGGGCGTTTCTGATGTCATCACCGTATTCGCTTTTTATCATATTATAAGTTTGATCTTTGACTCCTTCCTGCTTCTCTTCGCCCGCGCCCATTCCTCTGTCAATACCTGCCTGCAACCCACCTCCACAGTTGAATTATTATAAATGAAAGATAAAGTTAAAAAACAATAATAGCGGTAATTTGGTTTCTGAACTTGAATACATAATTATAAATTTGAATTCTATCAAATCGAAAATCATTATGCGTAAAACTATCCTCACCTCACTTCTTGCCGGGCTGTTTGCTCTTGCAGGAGCCCAGGACAATGGCGGGTACCAGCTTCCGCCTGCGGCCATCGTTGCCATCGTTGATGCACCCCAGACCCCGGCCGTGCTTCTGAGTCCGGACAACAAGACCATGCTGCTGCTTGACAGACAGGGTCTTCCGACTATTGCCGACCTGTCGCAGTCTGAACTCCGGCTTGCCGGGATACGCTTTGACCCTTCCACCAACGGCCCGAGCCGGGGACAGGGTGTTACCGCAATCTCCTTAATGAATAGTGACGGAACATCTCTTCGCGTTCTGACCGGTCTGCCTGCCGGTGCAAGGCTGGGCAGCGTCTCATGGTCGGATGACAGCAGGAGGTTCGCCTTCACGAACACCACTGACGATGCAACGGAGCTGTGGGTGGCCGACGCTGAGACCATGACCGCGCGAAAGGTTGATGAGGGTCTCAATGGCATCTTCAGACGCACCATCAGCTGGCTGCCCGACGGATCAGTGCTCTACCTGCGCACCCCGGATGACAGGGGGAAGGCGCCGTTGGCATCACAGGTGCCGGAAGGCCCGGCAATACAGGAGAGCGAAGGCAGACAGGGCGAGTCGAGAACATTCCAGGACCTGATCAAGACTGTTGATGATGAAAGGATATTTGAATATTACGCCACCTCAGAACTGATGAGATGGGATGGCACCAACACCAAAGTCATCGGAAGCAGGGGCCTCATCACTGATGTATCTCCCTCCCCGGATGGAAAATGGCTCCTGATGACACTGGTTGAAAAGCCCTTCTCGTACATAGTACCCTATTACTACTTCCCCTCAAGGACTGAGATATGGGATCTCGATGGCAATGTTGCCAGGACCCTGCTTGTCAAACCACTGCAGGAGAACCTGCCACGTGCTTATGATGTTGTTCAGCCCGGCCCCCGCAATTACAGCTGGCGCAGCGACAAGCCTGCCTCGCTTACGTGGGTGGAAGCCCTGGATGAGGGTAATTACCATGCAAGCGAGATGCAATACCATGATCAGGTCTGGATGCTCGAGGCACCGTTTACCGGAGACCCGCTTGCGTTTCTTGCCAGCGAAAAACGTTTCCAGGGAATCATGTGGGGCAATGAGAACCTTGCCATCATGATGGAGGGACTGTCAAAATCACGCATCAGGGTAACCAGCACATTCAATCCCGCTAACCCTCAATCTACCATCAAAAAGATATCCGAGCTCAATTCCGACGACCGCTACAATAACCCGGGGTTCCCCATGACTGCCCTCAACATCTACGGCAGGAATGTGCTGCTTACGTCAGACAGGGGCAGGAGCATCTATCTCTCAGGACAGGGAGCTTCTCCTGAAGGCGACAGGCCTTTCGTTGACAAATATGATCTCAAAACAGGCAGGGCCACCAGGCTGTGGCGTTCCGAGGCTCCATACTATGAGACTGTGAATGAATTCATTGACCCGGCTAAAGGACTGCTGCTTACTGTCAGACAGTCAATTACAGAGGTCCCTAACTATTTTATCCGCGACCTTAAGAAAGGGACCCTGAAGCAGGTTACAAAATTTGAGAATCCCTATCCGCAGCTTGCCGGTGTTCACAAGGAACTGGTTACATACAAGCGAAACGACGGTATAGACCTCTCCTTCACCCTCTACCTCCCGGCGGGATATGACAGGGAAAAGGACGGTCCGCTGCCTACGATTCTATGGGCTTACCCGCGCGAGTTCAATGACGCCTCCACCGCCGGTCAGATCAGCGGTTCGCCATACAGCTTCACCCGTGTCAGTCCTTCTTCAGTGCTGGTTTATGTGACCCAGGGCTATGCCGTGCTCAATGATGTAAGCTTCCCGATAGTTGGTGCCGAGGGCCAGGAGCCGAACGACACTTTTGTTGAGCAGCTCGTAGCCAATGCCGAGGCAGCCATCAACAAGGCTGCTGAGATGGGTGTCACCGATCCGGCCAGGGTGGCAGCCAGCGGTCACTCATACGGAGCATTCATGACCGCTCATCTTCTCTCGCACTCGAGGCTTTTCGCAGCAGGTATTGCCCGCAGCGGTGCCTATAACCGTTCACTGACCCCCTTCGGGTTCCAGAGCGAACGGCGCTCCTTCTGGGAGTCTCCGGAGCTCTACCTCGTAATGTCGCCGTTCACGTATGCAACCAAGGTCAAGGACCCGATGCTGCTGATACACGGCATGGCCGATGACAACCAGGGGACCTTCCCGATACAGAGTGAGAGATACTATGCTGCCCTCAAGGGTGCAGGCGTCACCACAAGGCTGGTGCTGCTGCCCGCTGAAGCTCACGGTTACGCGGCTCGGGAGTCGCTCCTCCACATGCACTGGGAGTATCTCAGATGGCTCGATAAATATGTGAAGAACAAAAAGTAATTACTGCAACGTGCAGTTAGGTTTTGTAAAAAAACTGATTAGTTTTGTACCTCAAATCGTATAAAAACCTAAGCTTATGATCAGTAGTTTGTTCTGGATAGCACCTGTCGCAGCGGTGCTGGCTTTGCTCTTTGCATGGATATTCTACAAGAGCATGATGAAAGAACCTGCCGGTAACGACCGGATGCAGGAGATTGCCGGTTACGTCAGGGAAGGTGCGATGGCCTACATTAAACGCCAGTACAGTGTTGTGTTCAAGGTCTTTATCGTACTTGTGATATTACTTGTGATAATGGCCTATCTCGGGGTACAGAACCCCTTTGTGCCGATAGCATTCCTGACAGGCGGTTTCTTCTCCGGCCTGTGCGGTTACCTGGGAATGAGAACGGCTACCAACGCATCGTCAAGGACAGCTCAGGGGGCATCCGTCTCACTCAACAAAGGGTTAAAGATAGCCTTCCGCAGCGGTGCAGTTATGGGCCTGATAGTTGTTGGTTTCGGACTGCTTGACATTGTCCTCTGGTTCATTGTCCTCAACAACTGGGTCTTCACCCCTGAGAACATGGTTGAAGGATGGAAATGGCTGGGTCTGACCTTCGTTCACCCGGGCACCACCGACCATCAGAAGATGATCGAAATCACTGCCACCATGCTTACATTCGGGATGGGCGCCTCAACACAGGCTCTCTTTGCCCGCGTCGGCGGCGGTATCTTCACCAAGGCAGCTGACGTAGGTGCTGACCTGGTGGGCAAGGTGGAAGCAGGTATTCCCGAGGATGACCCGCGCAACCCTGCAACCATTGCAGATAACGTTGGTGACAACGTGGGCGACGTGGCTGGTATGGGTGCTGACCTCTATGAATCATATGCCGGTTCTATTCTGGCCACGGCAGCGCTGGGGGCAGCACTGCCTCTCCTCACCGCAGGCGATCAGGTTAAAGCGGTCATTGCGCCTATGATAGTTGCTGCAGTAGGGATATTGCTCTCGATAGCAGGAGTTTACATGGTTCGTACGAAGGAGCAGGCTACACAGAAGAACCTGCTCAATGCATTGTTGCTGGGTACGGGTGGAAGCTCGGCTCTTATCCTTGTGGCTGTTGCCGGTATGGCTTACACCGGGTGGATCACCTGGGGCGTCTTTGGCGCCGTCGTAGCCGGCCTCGCTGCAGGTGTCATCATCGGCCAGTCGACCGAGTACTTCACATCAGATGAGTACAAGCCTACAAAGGGCATAGCAAAACAGACCCAGCAGGGTCCGGCAACGACCATTATAGAAGGTATTGCAGTGGGTATGCAGTCGACCTGGATTCCTGTGCTTACCATTGCAATTGCAATCATTGGTGCCTACGGATTCGCCGGCGGGTTCCAGAACTTCTCAGCGGGTGTGTACGGTATCGGTTTTGCCGCAGTAGGCATGCTCTCCACGCTGGGTATCACCCTGGCTACGGACGCCTTCGGCCCCATTGCTGACAACGCAGGCGGTAACGCAGAGATGGCCCATCTTCCCAGGGAGGTGCGTGAGCGCACTGACGCCCTTGACATGCTGGGCAACACCACCGCAGCAACAGGTAAAGGATTTGCTATCGGTTCAGCAGCACTGACAGCCATGGCCCTCGTGGCAGCATACATGGAGGAGGTCAAGCTCTGGCTCGGACGCCTGGCTGATGAGTCGGCTGAAGGGTTCAGGCAGATAGGTGATGTGCTCTTCTACAAGAGCACCATACCAGCAGTGATACCTGAAGGAATGACAGCAATTAACGTCAGTACGGCTCATATAAAGGACTTTGTGGGAGCTTATGACCTGTCACTGTTCAATCCGTTGCTTATCGGAGGTATATTCATAGGTGCCATGATGGCATTCCTCTTCAGCTCTATGTCAATGAAGGCTGTAGGACGTGCCGCTGGTAAGATGGTTGACGAGGTCAGGCGCCAGTTCCGCGAGATACCCGGCATCATGGAAGGTACAGGCAAGCCTGATTATGCG
>JBHEOU010000012.1:0-324 GCA_046260645.1 Bacteroidales bacterium
GGTCTCTTCCGGTGCCCATTTCACACGCTTCGCCTCCTCAAATGAGATCAGGTATTGCGTGCTGTCGGTGTTGCGCTTTGCACCCTTCGTGAGAAACATATTCATCGTCACCGACGGGCAGGATCCGGGTCTCCATGATGATGTTGAAAGACATTTCCCCGGTCGTTCCGCTTCAGTAAGGATAGTTGATCACAAAGAGATCTTCAGGGGGTACGAAGAGTTTCTGCCCACCTTCAACAGCATCACCATAGCTCATATGATCTGGAGGATCCGGGGACTCGCAGAGAATTTTGTCTATTTCAATGATGACACCTTCCTGGTAAG
>JBHEOU010000012.1:444-4046 GCA_046260645.1 Bacteroidales bacterium
CCTTTCACCTTGGCCAGTGGAATTCCGCCGCACTCCTCGGGTACAGATACAGGTATTTCACCAACAGCCATACGCCGCATCCGGTCAACAGGCTTTCTGTTGAGGAGTTTGTCATGAAAAACGATGCCCTGATCAGGGAAAACATCTCATACCGGTTCCGTGACCACCGGCAGTTCACCTTTATCTCACTTGCGAACCATCTGCAGCTGCTAAGCGGCAACAGGAACAGTGCCCCGCCTGCCGTGGCCTATCTCAAGCCGGAAAACCGGGGGCCGGGATACGTTGACAGCAAGATCGCCCTCTGTGAACGCGATTCCCGCATCATCTACATGTGTGCCCAGAGCCTTGACATGTGCGAGGAGGAGGATCGCCAGAGGCTCTTCAGCTGGCTCGACGGCCTGCTCAGACTCTGACGCCTGCATCTCATCACTACGATACCAGCAGGTTGCACCCCCGCAGATCGGCCTCGTCAAAACGTCCCTGTACCTCGAAGAGTCCGTCCTCATGCATACGACCAAGGTCAGCTGTTGCAATGAATGAGCATGACCATATGTTGGCAAGGTCAATGACGCTAATGCCTCCCACCGCGCCCACCGCGCCACTGTGCGACATTGGGTCATGGCTGTCGCGTATCAGCACCCGCATCCATGATGGTGTCCTGAATAGACCTCCGCCGCGCGAGTAAGCCTGGCTGAGCAGCTCCGTCATGCCGTACTCCGAGTGGACCGATGCCACTCCAAAGGCCTCCCTGATTATCTCGTGCACCTCCTCCCTTATCATCTCTCTCCTCTTCCCCTTCATTCCGCCCGTCTCCATGATGATGACATCGCCGAGGGCGCCCGGGCACCTCTCCGCCAGGTCAAGCAGAGCAAAGGTCACTCCTATGAGCAGAACCTTAAACCCGCCAGCCCGTGATTTTTCAATTGAGCGCAGCAGTCCGGCATAATCATCCAGGAAGAAACCGCCGTTATCATTGCCCGAAAGGGCCATCAGCCTGCTGACCATATAGATGAGTGATGATCCCTCCCTCTCAAGATATGATGGCAGCAGTCCCATTATGGCATAACCCGACGGATCACCGTAGAAGATCCTGAAGGCCCTCTCAAGGCTCTCGTCATACAATGCCAGGTCTTTGACCATATGCCTGCTCTGCCTCATGCCGGCTGTGCCGCTGCTGAGGAATATCCTTTCAGGCTCCCCTCCTCCTGTCATTACATCATGATCCCTGAAGAAGGAAACAGGCATGAACGGAATGGAAAAAATATCACCTATACCTTCAATATTAATTCCCAGAAGGTTTATATATTCCCTGTAAACCGGACATCGCGCAGCCTGAAAACGAAAGATCTCCAGAGCCATCTTCTCAAATGATTGAGAGTCGGTGACTTTGAAGATCTCTTCAGTCAACTGTGATTCCATAATTACTACGGGAATGTTGCAGATCCGTCAGGCTGCCATACCCACTCCAACCTGCAGGAGGCAAAATCAGGGTTGGGAGCAATATCCAGCACAACATCAATGATCCTTATCTTAGCAAAGGTATTCTCTCGTGTTCTTATTACCCATATCTGGTTTTTCTTCAGCGGAGCGGCAAGGTCCACAAAGAAGAATAAGGCGGAAAATAGTGAGCTGGCATCCTTCAGTGCCCTGAAGGCGGTGACGGCCTCGCTCTCTGTTGCATATTCACCCATGAAGGCAAAGGCCGGCTCAAAGGTGTTGGCAGAGAGAAATGGTTCAGCAGCTGTTCCTCCCTGCAGGGTTCCCGCCATCAGGGTTATATCTGCCCTGTACTGATCAGGCTGTGTAGGAACAGCCTTCGCCTCATCAAACGACAGTCCAAGCGCATAGTAATAATTATCCCTTTCAAACAGCTCATTCGTCAGGGTGATCGTACCCGAGGTCTTCTGATCATCTTTGCCACATCCTGCCAGAAGCATCATGATAGCCAGTGCCGGTATGAACCACCGTTTCATTATTCTCCCCTTATGGCCGTGATGCCGGGCAGCTTCTTGCCCTCCATGTATTCAAGCATTGCGCCGCCGCCGGTAGAGACGTAGCTGATCCGGTCAGCAAGACCCATAATGTTTATTGCTGCCACGGAGTCACCACCGCCTACAAGCGAGAAGGCACCCTCGTCTGTGGCCTCGGCCACTGCTGTGGCAATACCCTTGGTACCGTCATCGAACTTGGTCATCTCAAAAACCCCCATCGGGCCGTTCCAGAGGATGGTTTTCGATTTGCTGATCACCTGCGAGAAGAGCTCTATACTCTCCTCCCCGATGTCGAGTCCCATCCATCCGTCGTTCACATCGTCAATGGCCGAGATGTAGACGTTGGCCTCCGGATCAAACCTGTCGGCGTTGACGCTGTCGACGGGGAAGATCAGGTTCACCCCCTTTTCCCTGGCCTTTTCAATGATGCCCTTGGCCATCTCCAGCCTGTCGTCCTCGCATAGTGAGTTGCCTATCCTGCCTCCCATGACCTTGATGAAGGTGTATGTCATGCCTCCCCCGATGATCAGGTTGTCAACCCGGTCAAGCAGGTTCTCTATGACTGCTATCTTGTCAGATACCTTTGCCCCGCCCATGATAGCCGTGAAGGGTTTCTCCGTGTCTTTGAGCACCTTGTCCATTGCAGCCAGTTCACTGTTGATAAGGAACCCGAACATCCTCTTGTCCTCAGGAAAGAAGTCAGCTATGACAGCTGTTGTGGCATGAGCCCTGTGAGCTGTCCCAAAAGCGTCATTGACATATATGTCGGCATAGGTTGACAGTTTCTTCGCCATCTCCTTCTGCTTCACCTTCAGTGCCGCCTTGGCGGCTTTCTTCTCCTCATCTGTGGCTGTCTCTGGCAGTACCGGCTTGCCCTCCTCTTCAGGATAGAACCTCACGTTCTCAAGCATCATCACCTCCCCTGGCTTCAGGGCTGCGGCCATGGCTACTGCTTCGTCACCAAGCGCGTCGGGGGCAAAGGCAACCTTCATCCCAAGGTGCTTCTCAAGTACAGGAAGAACAGGCCTGAGGGAATATTTCTCCATAACACCCTGGGGGCGGCCAAGATGTGACATGAGAATGGCTGAGCCGCCGTCGCCGGTAATCTTCCTGATGGTTTTGAGTGCTCCGCGTATGCGGTTGTCGTCGGTGACCTCACGCGTCTGCTTGTCGAGCGGAACGTTGAAATCGACCCTGACTATGGCTTTATGGCCCTTAAAATTAAAATCATCAATGAGTTTCATAAATTTCATATTAATTGATTACAATTCTTTTCCATCATGCAAAAATACGAAGTTGCAGGCTTCAGCAATATTGAATGCCCCAATAAATTGAGTTAATCTTTCTTATTCAACAATTGCCCAACTGATTTGTTAATAAAGTAATATAAATGACATAAATGAGCTTTACGGATTTCATACCGCGGCTTCTTGAGTTTATTCTTGACGGGCTCAGGGAGGGGATAGAAGAGCATGAGCTCTTCGGGAAACTCAAAAAAGAAAAATTCCTACGTAATTAAAAAACAGAATATGGCAAAAATCACATTAAAAGGCAATCCCGTCAATACATACGGGGAGCTTCCGGCAAAAGGTACCAAAGCACCTGGTTTCA
>JBHEOU010000012.1:4056-17640 GCA_046260645.1 Bacteroidales bacterium
GGCATATGTGCCAACGCACTGCGGAAATTCAATCAGCTGGCAGCAGAAATGGACAATACCGTTGTCCTCGCCATCACAAAGGATCTCCCCTTTGCTCATGGCCGCTTCTGTTCAACAGAAGGTATAACAAATGTAACAACCCTCTCAGGCTTTCGCGACAGCGCATTTGGCAAGGACTATGGAATCGGAATTCTTGACGGCGGGTTTGCCGGACTCTATGCCCGGAGCATAGTGATTATTGACGAGCAGGGAGTGGTTAAATATACCCAGCTGGTCCCCGAGATAGCACAGGAACCTGATTATGACAGTGTTCTTGCAGCTCTCTGATCAGGGTCTTTCACTTTATTTTTACTATTTTTGCTCTCCGTCAGCGGCAGGGCAAAATGAATTTTTCACAGATACCAGGGCAACAGGCAGTAATTGACAGGCTGAGGAACTCCGTTGCGGAGAACCGTGTCAGCCATGCACTGCTTTTCTATGGTCCCGGGGGGAGTGGCAAGTTTGCCATCGCCCTTGCCTTTGCGCGTTACATAAGCTGCGAAAAACGGACCCCGGAAGATGCCTGCGGCGTCTGTCCCTCATGCGTCAAGTATGACAAGCTGATCCACCCTGACCTGCACTTCGTCTTTCCCGTCATAAAGAAAAAGGCCGGATCGGAGCCGGTCAGCGACACATACATTTCACAGTGGCGTACCATGGTTCTCAGATCGCCCTGGTTCTCGCTGAGCACCTGGACAGAAGCGATGGAGGTGGCCAATGAACAGGCGCTGATCCCTGTTGCCGAGGCGGCGGAGATAATACGCAAGCTTAATCTCAAGTCGTTTGAATCCGACTTCAAGATCATGATCATCTGGCTCCCGGAGAAGATGAACGCCGAAACGGCAAACAAGCTTCTCAAAATGATAGAGGAGCCACCCGCAAAAACGCTCTTCATACTCGTCTCCGAGGAGGATGACAAGCTGCTGCCTACCATAACCTCACGCTGTCAGCATATCCGGATCCCCTCCATCTCCTCCGACCATCTGAGCGCTCACCTTGAGAAGGTGGCCGGCATAGAGCCTGTGAGGGCGTCAGAGATAGCCGCTATTGCCAACGGCAACATGGTCAGGGCCATGGAGCTGGCCCGTGAGGATGACAATACCACCGTGCACCTCGACCGCTTTACCAGACTGATGCGCACAGCCTATACCCGTGACATACAGTCGCTGGTGACATGGTCCGAGGAGACAGCGGCACTGGGAAGGGAGAGACAAAAGAGCTTCCTCTCCTATGCCCTGAGGATGATACGTGAAAACTTTATCCTGAATTTCGGAGGTCGGGAAAATAAACTTGTCCATCTCACACAGAGTGAAGACGACTTCTCGCAGAAGTTTCATCCGTTCATCAATGAGAGTAACATCAATGCCCTTAACAGGGAGTTCAACCTGGCCTTCGCTCACGTCGAGAGCAACGGTAACACCAAAATGATATTCCTTGATCTGGCGCTGAAGACATTGAGACTTATCAGGTAACTGAGAGGAATCACTTGATAATCGCGCATTTATTCCTAATTTTGCATTCGCCCTCCGGTCAAAGGGTCTTCGGACCCCGCATCCGGCAAAGATAACCTGACGTCATGATAAACGAAGATATACAGGCCCAGGGAGGCGAAGAGCCTTCACCGCCTGAAATAAAAAACCACCCCGGAGCCAACAAGCTGAATGAATACAACTGGCTTGCCGGGCTGCCTTTCGACCCCAGGTACAATGAGGTCATCGAAGTTCGGTTCAAGAACACGCGCAAGGGTTTTTACCGCAACGGAAACGGGCTGAGGCTTGAGGTTGATGACATCGTTGCCGTGGAGGCATCGCCCGGCCATGACATCGGATACGTCTCAATGACCGGGTTCCTGGTCATGGAGCAGCTGAAGAAGATGAAGGTCAGGCCTGTCATTGATGAGATGAAAAAGGTATACAGGAAGGCCAGACCGGTCGACCTGCAGAAGTGGGAAGAGGCCAGGAAGCTTGAGGATCACACCATGCTCAGGTCACGAAAGATAGCCGAGAACCTGGGGCTGGCAATGAAGATAGGCGACGTCGAGTACCAGGGAGACAAGACAAAGGCAATCTTCTACTACCTTGCCGATGAGAGGGTTGACTTCCGTCAGCTGATCAAGGTACTTGCCGAGGAGTTTCACATCAGAATAGAGATGAGGCAGATAGGAGCCCGCCAGGAGGCAGGACGGATAGGCGGCATAGGCACCTGCGGACGCGAGCTCTGCTGCTCAACCCATGTGACTAATTTCATGTCTGTAACCACATCACATGCCCGATACCAGGATCTGTCACTCAACCCCCAGAAGCTGGCCGGACAGTGCGGTAAGCTGAAGTGCTGCCTCACCTATGAGCTCGACTGTTACATAGACGCACAGAAAGACTACCCGTCGAAGGAGATAACCCTAGAACTGGCCGGAGGAACAGCCCACTTCATGAAGATGGAGGTCCACACCGGAATTTACTGGTACTCGACAGACCCCCGCATGGCCGTAAACCTCACAGCAGTGCCGGTAGCCCGGGTTCGCGAGATCATACTGCTCAACAGGAAAGGGATCAAGCCGGAGAACCTGCTGACAAGCCCGGCAAACAACGCGATCGGAAAAGGGAACGACCTGCTGCTGCAGAACAGCGGACTGACAAGGTTCGAAACAAAAAGCAACCAGCGCGAGGGTAAGGGCAGAAACAAACCATATCACAGGAGAAATGAGAAAAGGCAGAAGTAGCATACTTATTGCCGGCATCATGCTGGCAGTAATCACCCTCTCATGTGACAGGAACACCCTCTTCTCAGACAACTACAGGATTGATGACAGGCAGTGGAGCATGTACGACCCTGCCAGATATACCTGCTCAATAGGAGATACCGTCAGCACATTCAATATTGACCTCTCGGTACGGACATCCACCGACTACCCCTACCGTAACATTTATCTCTTCATTGTCACAACGTTCCCGTCAGGCACAACCGTCACTGACACCCTGCAAGCCATGATCACCGATGAAAAAGGCAGGTGGCTCGGAAGAGGTGCCGGCGACCTCCGTGAACTGACCATCCCGTATAAATCAAATGTCTTCTTCCCCGAAGAGGGCGAATACCACTTCAGCGTCATTCACGGCATGAGAGACACTCTGCTGAAGGGGGTTTATGACATGGCAATGACGATATCCCTGAAAGAGGACAAGGGCAGATAGGAGAGGCTTTGGGTAAGAACAAACTGGCACGGTGGACTGAGATGAAAGGCTTCGACCATGTGATCGAACCTTCATTTGAAGAGGCTTTCAGGCAGGATCACCTGCTGAAGGGAAAATGGCGAAGCGACTGGTTTGGCAATGACAATCCCATTATCCTTGAACTGGGCTGCGGCAAAGGCGAATACACTGTGGGGCTGGCCGGTAAATATCCTGACAGGAATTTCATTGGCATAGATATCAAGGGAGCCCGAATGTGGAGAGGAGCAAAGGACTCACACCAGAGGCAGATGCCGAATACTGCCTTCCTGCGCACCCGTATAGAGTTTGCAGGCTCCTTTTTTGCTCCCGGCGAGGTTGATGAAATATGGCTTACATTCCCTGACCCCCAGCCCAAGAGGAGGAGAGAAAAGAAACGGCTGCCGGCACCCTTTTTCCTGAACCTCTACAGGCAGTACCTGAAGGATAACGGCATCATTCACCTGAAGACAGACAGCAGGGAGCTGTATGACTATACCCTCTCGGTGGTGCATGCCAACCGGCTGGAGGTCATAGCGTCAGTGACGGATCTCTATGTACAGATGCCGGATGACCCGATGCTTTCCATAAGAACACACTACGAAGAGATCTTCCTGAAGCAGGGAGTTCCAATCACATACCTGTCATTCAGACTTCCGAATGAAAAAGAGATCATCACTACCACCGGCTGACAACGATGGCTTCTTCAGCCTCGTTTACGATGTCACCCGGCAGATACCCCCCGGACGGATAACGTCATACGGCGCCATCGCCAGGTACCTGGGCACCGCACGGTCAGCCAGAATGGTGGGCTGGGCACTCAACTCCTCACACTCGCTGCCCGGATTCGTCCCTGCCCACCGCGTTGTAAACCGCAATGGGATGCTCACCGGCAAGAATCACTTTGGCAACTCGTCAACTATGCAGCAACTGCTTGAAAACGAGGGCTTCACAGTGAAGGAAGATGTGGTCCTTGAGTTCAGGGAGAAGTTCTGGGATCCATCTGTTGAACTATGACAAGCAATGATGTGTTAATCAATAGAAGAAGGCAATCTTCAGTCGGCAGTCGGCAGTCTTCAGTCTTCAGTCAAAATCGCAAATACCATTCGCAAATCGTAAATCGCAAGTCTGTAAGGCAATAGGTAATAGGCAATAGTTATTAGGCAATAGTTATTAGGCAATAGTTAAAAAATTGCGCGTAGCGCATATAGTATTGTAGATTAGATAGTTATAAAACTAATCTTTCCCTCGTAGAGGATTAATTATTGTAGGCAGTAGTGAAGTTGATAGTCATAATTAAATACCATGTATAAAAAAGAAGACATTTTAAAGGCCCTGAGGTTGGTTTCCCATCCCGAAAAGGGCAGTGACATCGTCACCCTCGGTATGGTTGGTGAGATATCCGTTACCGAAGAAGGGATAGCCATAGTGCTCGTCCCGGAAAAGTCAAATGACCCCTTCCTCACATCAATCAAGAGTAACTGTGTCAGAGCCGTAAAGGAGGAGCTAGGGCCTGATGCGGTCATCTCTTCTATTGAGGTCAGGCCACGGATCGTTGTTGAAAAGATGGCCCCTCCCAAACGCGATATCCTGCCCGGCGTGAAGAACATCATCGCCGTATCATCGGGCAAGGGCGGGGTAGGCAAATCAACCGTGGCCGTCAACCTGGCGGTGGCGCTGGCGCGCAAGGGTTATGCCACCGGGCTCCTTGACGCGGACATCTTCGGTCCCTCGGTGCCGAGAATGTTCAATGCGGAGACCTACCGTCCTGACGTGCGCCAGGAAAGCGGCACTGACCTCATCATCCCGATGACAAAGTACGGTGTCAGGATACTCTCCATCGGTTTCTTCGTCAAAGGCAGCGAGGCTGTCATCTGGCGCGGCCCGATGGCAAGCAGTTTTCTCAAGCAGCTCATCACGCAGGGCGACTGGGGTGAGCTTGATTACCTCATCATTGACCTGCCTCCCGGGACAAGCGACATCCATCTCACAATGGTCCAGGAGGTGCCTGTCACCGGAGCAATAGTGGTGACTACTCCGCAGGAGGTGGCGCTGGCCGACGCCCGCAAGGGGATAGCCATGTTTCGCAGCGAAGCCATCAATGTGCCAGTGCTGGGTCTCGTTGAGAACATGTCTTACTTCGTCGCTCCCGAGCTGCCCGGCCGCAGATACTATATCTTCGGCAAGGAGGGCGGCAGCAGGCTCGCCGCCGAGAGCGGCACCGAGCTGCTGGGTCAGATACCCATAGTCGAAAGCATATGCGACGGTGGTGACTCGGGCACGCCGGCGGCGCTGGATGACAGTGAGACAGGGCTTGCCTTCATGACCCTTGCTGACACCATCGTCAGACAGGTTGAGAAGCGCAACGCAGAGATGGCACCGACAAAGAGAGTGGAGATGAAATGAGCCTGCTGCCGCCCCGGGCATCAGCACCCCGTTTCTGGCCTCTTTTTGTTAACTTTGAATACTTTTAACGCACCTCTTCAGTTATAGAGTATAAACCGTCATTATTTGAGATTACGGCATAAAGAATACCTTGCAGCGGTGAGCATCATGCTAACCCTGATTCTTGCAGGTTGTTCCGTGGAAAAGAACACCGGCGCGAGCCGTTTCTACAACTCACTTATCTCCAGGTATAACATCTTTTTCAACGGTAACGAAGCCTATAAGGCCGGGGTGAAGAAGGTACAGTCATCGCACCGCGATGATTACAGCACCCTCATCCCTGTGTTCGAGTATTCCTCCGACGAGTCCGCCCGGGCAGCCTCTCCGGATATGGAGCGGGCCATACAGAAGGCCTCGAAGATAATCGCACTCCACTCCATCACCGCCAAGCCGTCAGAGAAGGGTCGCAGGGGTGGCAATGCGCGGAGTGATGAGTTTTATAACAGGCGCGAGTACAATGAGTGGGTCGATGACGCTTATATGCTGATGGCCAAAGCGCAGTTTTACCAGAAGAATTTCATGGCCGCAAGGTCATCCCTGTCATATGCTGTGAGCCTCACCACTGACACTGACATGGCGACCGAGGCCGGCATCTGGATGGCCCGCATCCAGGCCGAGGAGGGGAACTACAGCGAGGCATCACGACTGCTTCTTGAGATAAATAACCCGGATAACCTTTCAGTGGCACTCAGGGCCATGTACTACTCGACGCGGGCTGACATCCTTTTGCGGCAGAAACGGTTCGGAGATGCCATGGAACCGCTGACCAAAGCCGTGGATTTATCGGGAGACAAGGACACAAAGGTGCGCCTGACCTATCTCCTTGCACAGGTATGCAAGGCAGCCGGTGAAAATGCACTCTCCACACGCTGGTTCAGCCAGGTGATACGCATGAACCCCTCCTATGACCTGGAGTTCAACGCTGCCATTAACCTTGCCGGAGTGGCTGACATATCGCAGGGTGACGCTGATGACCTCAGAAAATCACTGCGCAGGATGCTGCGTGACTCAAAGAACAAGGATTACCTTGACCAGATCTATTTTGCCCTGGGGGAGCTTGAAAAGCGGATGGGCAACACTGACGAGGCCCTCAGGCTGTGGTCGCAGTCAGCCGCCAGCACCACGGTCAACACCCGCCAGAAGGCGCGTTCATACCTCGCCCTGGGCGAGCACTACTATGCCCTGCCGGAGTATATGACGGCATCACTCTATTATGACAGCGTCTCCTCGCTGGTTGATAACCGGTTCCCTGACTATGCCAGTATCAGCCGCAGGGCTTCGGACCTGAGCGAGTATGCAGGTTTCCACAACGTGGTGGTCACCGAGGACAGCCTGCGAAGGGTGGCCGCAATGAACGCCTCAGAGCGTGACGCCCTTATTGCCGGAATCATCCGCTCCTATGAGGAAGCACAGACACAGGCCCGGACAGGTGACGGTGGCGACAGGTATAACATGGGCCTCTACTATGAGAATGAACAGCGTTACCGTGGAGCCATCTCCGCTGAGGGAGGATGGTATTTCTTCAACCAGACGGCTATGACATTCGGCCGTACCGAGTTCAAACGCCGCTGGGGCGACAGAAGACTTGAAGACAACTGGCGCAGGTCGAACAAGGCACGCGCCACATTCAGCAACGGCTCTCCGACAGAAAACGGTGATGAGAGACAGCGGAGCGACAGCGCCGGCGCAGACCCGCAGCGGACCAAAGAGTATTACCTGCGCAATATCCCGCTTACAGACTCTCTTTTGAGAAGCTCCGCAAATGCAAGCGCTGCAGCACTGCTGGGAGAGGGGAAAACACTGGCCTCAAGGCTGGCTGATACCCTCGCAGCTGCCAGTTCGTTCGAGGAAGCTTCACGCACAGGCAGTGATGACAATATAAAGGCTGAAGCCCTTTATGAACTCTACCGCCTGCTACGCCTCTATGACCCCGCCCGGGCCGAGAGACGCAGGGCTGACCTGCTGGCATCATTCCCCGGTACTGAGTTTGCACAGATACTCTCAGACCCCGACTATGTCAGAAAACACCAGGAGATGGCCTCCCGGGCTGCCAGGAGCTATGAGGAGGCATACCAGGCTTTCACTGAAGGACGCTTCACTGAGACACAGGCCCTCGCCAAAGAGGCATTAAAGCTCTTCGCCGGCGATGAGCTTGTTCCCAAATTCATGCTCCTTGACGCCATGGCCACAGGCGCGCTGGCAGGAGAGATGGCATACAAGGAAAAACTTGACTCCCTGGTGGCCAGGTTCCCCTCCACACCGGAAGGACTACGGGCCGCAGAGATAAACGACTTCCTCAGGAAGGAGATTCCGGCCATAAAGATTGCAGAGGATACCCGTATAGCTGAAGAACTTTATGATGCCGACATGCTGCAACCGCATTATGTAATTATCGTTGCCCGTAATTTTCAGGCAAACATGAACCAGATGGTGTTTGACCTTATCAACTATAACCTTGACAATTTCCCGGATAAAAACTACACCACCGAGGGCACTGTCGTTGACCTTGGATATATCCTCATAGCAACCGGGCCCTTTGCCAATGCCGGTGAGGCTGCCGCATGGCTCAGCGCATTCAATCCGGCGGAAACCATCAGGGGAGCTGCCGATGCCGCTCTGACACCTTACCTCATCAGCCGCGACAACCTGGCAAAACTCAGGGATGACAAGAATATTGACAGGTACAGCATTTACTACGCGAAGGAGTATAATGACAACCGGTGACATGAGGAGAAGCCAATGAGACAGGTAAGGATATTGTGGGTCGATGATGAGGTCGGGGTGCTCCGTTCTCATATCCTCTTCCTGAAAGAGAAGGGTTTTGAGACCGATACCTGCCAGTCAGGCAATGATGCAATTAACATGGTCAGCGACAAACCCTATGACATCATCTTCCTCGACGAGTACATGCCCGGGCTTAGCGGAATAGAGACGCTCCGCCGCCTCAAGGCCATCAGGCCTTCGATCCCGGTGGTGATGATAACCAAGAGCGAAGAGGAGGATATCATGGAAGCAGCAATAGGCTCCCAGATAGCCGATTACCTGATCAAGCCCGTCAAGCCGCAGCAGATACTGCTCACCCTCAAGCGCATCCTGGATACAGGAGATATCGTCACACGCCAGACCACTACTGTCTTCAGGGAAGAGTTCGGATCAATAGCCGATATGATCTCTTCGGCATCAACCTTCACCCAGTGGAGCGAGCTGTACCGCAGGCTCACCTTCTGGCAGTCCGAACTGATAAGATCATCTGACACCGGCATGAGGGAGGTGCTGCGCATGCAGGAGTCGGATGCCAACCGGGCATTTGCAAAATACATCTCAAATAATTACCTGCAGTGGATCTCTGCCGATTCATCCGACAGGCCGCTCATCTCACCCGCCGTGATGTCAAAACGGATCTTCCCCCTTATCGGGAAGGGATCGCCGCTCTTCTTCATCGTCGTTGACAACATGCGCCTCGACCAGTGGCAGACCATTGCCTCTGACCTGAGCCATGTCATGCGCACCGTCTCCGAAGAGCTCTATCTGAGCATCCTCCCCACCACTACGCAGTATTCGCGCAACTCGCTCTTTGCAGGACTGATGCCTGCCGCCATCGGCGAGCTCATGCCGGAGTACTGGATAGGAGATAATGAAGACGAAGGGAAGAACCTCAATGAGGAGAAGCTGCTGGCGAAGAACCTCCAGCGAGCAGGTCTGGGATGCAGATGGAGTTACAACAAGATCACCTCTGACGCCAGTGGGAGAAGCCTGAATGATAAAATACCACAGCTCCTGGCAAATGATTTTAATGTTGTGGTATATAACTTCGTAGACATGCTGAGCCATGCCCGGACAGAGAGTGGTGTTATCCGTGACATGACAGGCGATGAAGCCGGATGGCTCTCGCTGACACACTCGTGGTTCATCCACTCCCCGCTGCTCGAACTCCTGCGGCAGGTATCTGCAAAGGGAGCGCGGGTGGTGATCACCACCGACCACGGCTCGGTGAAGGTCCAGAAGCCCGTCAAGGTGGTGGGCGACAGGCAGACTTCAATGAACCTGCGCTACAAAACCGGCAGGAACCTTGACTACAATGCCCGCGACCTGTTTGAGATAACAGCACCGGCAAAGGCAGGACTGCCTATGACCAACATCACCTCGAGATACATTTTCGCATGCGGTAATGACTTCCTGGTCTATCCCAACAACTACAACCACATAGTCTCATACTACCGTGATTCATTACAGCATGGGGGCGTCTCGCTCCAGGAGATGATGCTGCCCCTGGTGACGCTGGAGCCGGTTTAAAAAGCTATTTTTGCCGCATGAAGATCGTGATAACTGACAAAAGCCGGCTGCGCGACGCGGCGAGACAGTTCCTGCGGGAGACGGCCGACAAAAGGATATTCGCCTTCTACGGGCAGATGGGGTCAGGCAAAACCACCTTCATCAGGGCATTATGCCATGAGATGGGTGTCGCCGACACCGTCACCAGCCCCACCTTCACCCTCATCAATGAATACAGGCGCCCGGGCAATCTCCCGGTCTTTCACTTCGATTTCTACAGGATAAAAAAAATCTCCGAGGTGCTCGACTTCGGCATAGAGGAATACTTTGATTCTGCCTCTCCATGTTTCATGGAGTGGCCGGAGCTCATCGAGCCGCTGCTGCCGCCCGAGACACTCAGACTGTCAATAACCGTCACCGGTGACGAAGGCAGGATCATCGAGACCATGGACCCCATCAAGGGATGACGGCATCAGGAGCATAAAGACTGGCAGGGATCATCAGGACTCACTTAATAATGCAAAGCCATTTGCTTTCTCTCCGATTAAAATCTTAAATTTGATCTGCTGTTAATTAACGTCCGTTTAACCCTTTAAAACGAAGCCAGATGAGTGAACCGTCACGAAGCGCGTACATGCCGCGGGAAGAGCTGATTGAGAAAGCCGTGGGCAGGCGGCAGATGTCTGTTGGGATGCCGCATGACGTTCATGATGATGAGAAGCGTATTGGCCTCACCCCTGAAGCCGTCAAGATACTCACCGATGCGGGCCACGAGGTCTTCATGGAGACAGGCGCCGGTGCCGATGCGGGCTTTTCAGACATGGAGTACAGTGACAACGGAGCCATTGTGGCCGAAACGTCTCATAAGATTTACACCTGTGACATCGTCATAAAGATCGCCCCCTTCACGCAGAAGGAGGCCTCAATGCTCAGGGGCGGGCAGATAGTCATCTCATTCATGAATGCGGCCACCATGGGAGAGGAAACGCTCTCGCAGATGATGCGCAAGCGCGTTACCGCACTGGCAAGTGAAAGGATTAAAGACAGCGACGGCATGTTTCCCGTGGTTGAATCAATGAGCGAGATAAGCGGTATCACGTCGGTTCTCCTCGCTTCGGAATACCTGAGTACCACCTCGGGAGGCAAGGGCGTGATGCTTGGCGGGGTGACCGGGGTGACCCCGACGGAAGTGGTAATAATAGGAGCCAACACAGCCGGTGAATTTGCTGCCCGTGCTGCCCTGGGCCTGGGAGCCATAGTCAGGGTGTTCGACTCCTCGGTGCACCGCCTCCGCAATTTCCAGAATATGCTCGGACAGAGGCTCTATACCTCCACCTTCCACCCGCAGGTGCTTCAGAGAGCGCTGAAATCAGCCGACGTGCTGATAGGGGCTCTCTCAACGGATATCCTGGTGCCATGGTTCTATGTGACCGAAGCAATGGTCCAGGGGATGAAGCGCGGTTCTGTCATCGTTGACCTCAGCGTAGATACAGGGGGATGCGTAGAAACGGCTGAGCCGAGAGCAATAAAGGATCCTATCTACGAGAAGCACGGAGTGATACACTATTCGGCGTGGAACCTCCCCTCACGCGTTCCCAAGACTGCCTCCATAGCGCTGAGCAACGTCTTCAGGCCGCTGATGCAGGAGATAGCCGACGCGGGCGGCATTAACCCGATGCTCAAGTTTAACACCGGATTGCGTGACGGAGTGTATGTCTATAACGGAATCCTCACCAATGAGGTCCTTGGCCAGAAGTTCGGGATACTGTCAAAGGATATCAACCTGCTGCTGGCAGCCTTCTGAGGCCGTCTACAGCCAGGTAAGAACAGCCTCGTTGCCGGCCTGCTCAATAGATGCGGTTCGCCCGAGGTACAGCGCCCTGTTGTCACTTATATGTCCGGCCGGGAAATTGAAGAGCACCGGGTAACCGTAGCCGCCGGCAACATTCATAACCACCTCCTCAACAGTCTGGTTGAACACATGCTCTCCCTCAGTGATCTTTTCCATCCCTCCGACCAGCAGGGCAGAGAGGTTTTTCAACATCCCCGTCATACGCATCGCGGTGAGCATCCGGTCAAGATGATAGAACTTCTCCCCTATCTCCTCGATGAAGAGTATCGCACCCTCGGTGTCAGGCTGAGCCGCCGTTCCGTTCAGGCTGTAGATCAGTGATATGTTTCCGCCCGTAACCGGTCCGGCGACGGTGAATGACCCCTCACGTGCGACTGTCCATCTCACGGGCTCCGCCTCGCCCTTCAGTGCCCTGACCATGGTCTCATAGCATAGCGGGGAGCATTCAGGATCAGAGTAGTTCAGGGGCATCTCAGCATGAAGCGAGGCTATACCGCATACAGTGTTCAGCCACAGGTGCAAAGAGGTGATATCGCTGTAACCCACATACCACTTGGGGTGCCTCTTCACCACAGAGAAATCTATCCTGTCCACTATCCTTGACATGCCATAGCCTCCCCTGGAGCAGAGCACTGCTTTTACCTGGCGATCATCGGTTGCCTTCTGCAGATCATGAAGCCTCTCATCGTCGCTTCCCGAAAAAGGCCCGCTTCTGGTGAAGACATGCTCACCCAATGAGACCCTGAATCCGGATTGTTCAAGGATCTTCACGGCCTTAAGCACAGGGTCCTGATCAATGTGACTTGCCGGTGTGACAATTGTGATCAGGTCTCCCTCATCAAGATATGGCGGAATAACAAGAGCTTTCATAACAGGTCTTTTAAGTTGGCAGTACCAAATGTAGCCATTTTATGAGAAAAACCGGGCTGCCGTCGTGAAGAGCCGGTCGAAAGTCCTGTCCACCTCGTAAGACCTCTCCCCGGCGAGCACGGGAAAAGGATTTTCATGTGTAGAGGGATAGCCGGGAGACCACACCTCAGCGTCAGCACCCTGCAGCGTAGCCGACACGGCCTCTGCAGGTATCACCCTGTCGCCGGCAAAGGTTATGGCCTTGAGCTTTCCTCCGGTGTTTATGAAAGGGGAGCCTGAGATATCCTTCAGCCTGCTGAGCGAGGTCATGGCATAGAAAGCCTCACCCTCAGGGGTGCCATTAAGTATCTTCATGAACAGGTCGCCATCACTGTTCATCTTATGGTCCGGCCATTGGAGATAGAATGTCACCAGTCTCTCGAAGGCCCTGCTGTCCATGATAAGTTTCGAGGTGCCATTCATAAGGCCGAATGCACTGCCTCCGCAGAAAAGCAGCATGCGGCTCTCCGCGGGCAGAAGCGATGGACTTGACAGCATCATCACCTGCATGGAGGTACGCGCCGTCACCAGCGGTGTCATCAGATGCCTGTCTATCCAACTGCGTGGCGAACGGTTCATATGGTAGGCGCTCGGGAAAAGCACAACGGGTCTGCCTGTATCAGAAGCCAGCCTAAGACCCCACTGCATGTACTTGTTCCAGCTTCGCTCATTGAGTCCGTGCAAGAGAATGATGGCGCCCCTGCCGGCACTGCCATCAGGGATGAGGAGGTAATAACGGAAATCGTCATTTGAATGCTCCAGCTCCTTCGATCTGAAAAGAGAACGGAAGATGGATGCTACATTCTTTTCGTCGGAATAGCGGTAACTGCCAGACGAATGAAACACCTCACCCTCAATCCGTAT
>JBHEOU010000120.1:0-5704 GCA_046260645.1 Bacteroidales bacterium
CCCGAATTCTGACCAAAAGCTGATAAAACACTGATCAGCAATAAAACGATGAATGTTGTGAGAGTTTTCATATGCTGTTTCTTTGAATTAATTCTAATTTGAAAAGTAGTTGTCGTTGAATGATTTATTATAGTCATACCCGTGAGTCTGAGCTTGCGTGCCTGCGCCTCAGCCCCCAGCGGTCCGCTGGTATATATTGTTGCGGCAAGGGGGGCAGTTGTATACCCCAGGCCAACCATTATATTATTCCCTGTGCCGGGATCAACCCAGGTATGGAGTATCAGCGCCTTCTTCCTCTTAAGCGCCTCAAGGATACGCCCGTCGTCCTCACTGTAACCGTTCAGGAAGACCTTATCAGTAGTAGCGGGTTGCCCGTAGATGGCAGTCACATCATTTACCATACGGTTGAATTCGGGGAACGGGACCTCCTTCTTGTCAAGTTTCAGTTTCGAGTTATCCGTATAGGTGGGAGTATATCCCACAATGATCTGGAAGAGCTTCTGGTCTATGAACCTGCACTCAACCACGTAGACAGATGACCCGAATGAGATTGCATAGACATTATACCCGGTACTCCTCTGTGCCTTTGCTGATTTTGAGGTCATTATCCTGTCTACATCCTTGATGTTCATCCCAAAGGAGATGCCAAATGCGCTTCCCATATCAGCCGGAAGCATCCCTGCTATCTGCCCGATGTCAATCGTCTGTTCAGGTTTAACGGGAGCTGCAGGCATCGGATCGGTCTTTTCTGAAGGCTTTCCGGCTTGCAGGTTTGATGCAGGCTGGCCATATGCCACCCCGGTCTGTGAGACAGGTGCCTGAACTTGGGGTGATTCAATAAGGACCGATGTAACTTCATTGGCTCTGACAGAGACTATCTCACTGTAAACCCTGACACCTTCACTGTCAATAGCCTTGACATAATGCGTCCCGGGGACCAGCTGTATCTCACTGTATTGTGGATAATGGGCCTCATCGACATAAACAACAAGGGGCTTATCCGAGAATATTTTTAATATTCCCGCTGATGACTGACCTGATACGGCAAAAATGGAAAAGGTAACAAATACGAAAAACGCCGACAGGAGCTTAATGGCATAATGGTTGTCACTTTTCATGGAACATGAATTTTGTTGAATGGGGTTATCAGAATTATTACAATAAGTAAACGTAATCAAAGACTCAATGTTACACTCCGTTTGACCAACGCTTATTTATCAACAATGAACCTCAAACATTTGAACACTAACCAACGCCTATCAGCAGGCACCGGCAATTACCGGAACGTCACAGGTCACCTCTTCTTCTTCCATCCGACCCTGTTCACACCTGACTTTTTGTTGTATTTTTACAGCCCAAACGCGAATGATGAATGACGAAATAAAAAAGGTACTGCTTCTTGGCTCAGGGGCCCTCAAGATAGGAGAGGCCGGCGAGTTCGACTACTCCGGTTCACAGGCCCTGAAGGCCCTGCGCGAGGAGGGTATCTTCACTGTTCTCATCAATCCCAACATCGCCACGGTACAGACCTCGGAAAAAATTGCCGACAAGATCTACTTCCTTCCCGTCACCCCGAAGTTTGTTGAGCGTGTCATTGAGCGTGAGAAGCCTGACGGCGTACTGCTTTCGTTTGGCGGGCAGACAGCTTTAAATTGCGGCACGGCCCTCTTTCGCAGCGGCGTTTTTGAGCGGTACGGTGTGAAGGTGCTTGGTACCCCGGTGGAGGCCATCATGAACACTGAAGACCGCGAACTGTTCGTCCACAAGCTTGACGAGATAGGCGTCAGGACGCCCCGCAGCATAGCAGTCACCACTGTTGATGATGCTCTTGAGGCTGCCTCCAGGCTGGGGTTCCCAATAATTATCCGTGCAGCCTATACGCTGGGAGGCCAGGGCAGCGGGTTCTGCTCTGACCCCACAGAGCTCAGGGCGCTCTCCGCCCGTGCCTTCTCCTACTCTGACCAGATACTGGTGGAGGAGTCGCTCAAAGGATGGAAGGAGGTCGAATATGAGGTGGTGCGCGACCGGTTCGACAACTGCATCACCGTGTGCAACATGGAGAACTTTGATCCGCTCGGGATACATACCGGCGAGAGCATCGTGGTTGCCCCATCGCAGACGTTGACCAACAGCGAATACCACAAGCTGAGGGAGCTGTCGATAAAGATTGTCCGCCATATAGGAATAATAGGAGAATGTAACGTTCAGTACGCACTTGACCCCGGCTCCGAGGACTACCGTGTGATAGAGGTCAACGCACGTCTCTCACGCTCCAGCGCCCTGGCATCAAAGGCGACGGGATACCCGCTGGCGTTCGTGGCTGCGAAGCTGGCGCT
Source organism: Bacteroidales bacterium (assembly GCA_046260645.1). Lineage (GTDB taxonomy): Bacteria > Bacteroidota > Bacteroidia > Bacteroidales > VadinHA17 > SR-FBR-E99. The sequence continues at coordinate 2,337 of JBHEOU010000120.1, forward strand.
GGGCTACGGGTTACATCAGCTGAAGAACTCCGTCACAAAGACAACCACGGCATGTTTTGAACCTGCCCTTGACTATATCGTCTGCAAGATACCCCGCTGGGACCTTAACAAGTTCCAGGGAGTGGCGCATGAGATAGGCAGCAGCATGAAGAGTGTGGGCGAGATAATGGCCATTGGCCGCACCTTTGAGGAGGCTATCCAAAAAGGTTTGAGGATGATAGGGCTGGGCATGCATGGCTTTGTCAGCAACCGTAACCTGAGTTTCAGTGACATCGAAAAAGAGCTCTCGGAGCCCACTGACATGCGTATCTTTTCCATTGCCGACGCGCTGGAGAAGGGATTCGATGTTGACCGCATCTATGAGCTTACCAGGATAGATCGCTGGTTCCTGTATAAGCTCCAGAACATTGACAACATACGTAAGCAGCTTGAGACATATGACTCACTTGAGAGTGTCGGCAACAGGGAGCTTCTTCATGCCAAGATCAACGGATTCAGCGATTTCCAGATAGCACGGCATGTGATCAAGCCTGATGACAGGGCGATCAATGACGCTATGCTCAGTGTGAGGCGTCACCGCAAGAGTCAGGGCATAGTACCCTATGTAAAGCAGATTGACACCCTCGCCGCCGAGTACCCTGCCGTCACCAACTATCTCTACATGACCTACAGCGGGATGGAGCACGACATATGGTATGAGAACGATAAGCGTTCGGTGATAGTGCTGGGCTCCGGCGCTTACCGGATAGGATCAAGTGTGGAGTTCGACTGGTGTTCTGTCAATGCCATCAACACCATCAGGCGTGAGGGGCTCAGGGGTGTGATGATAAATTACAATCCGGAGACCGTCAGTACCGATTATGACATGTGCGACAGGCTCTATTTTGACGAGCTGTCATTTGAGCGGGTGATGGATATCATTGACCTCGAGACACCCCGTGGTGTCATCCTTTCTATGGGTGGCCAGATACCCAATAACCTGGCGATGAGGCTGCACAGACAGGCTGTGCCCATACTGGGAACACCGCCGGAGTCGATTGACAGGGCTGAAGACAGGCATAAGTTCTCCTCAATGTGCGACATGCTGGGTGTTGACCAGCCGCGCTGGAGAGAGCTGCTGAGTTTTGAGGAGATCGACAGGTTCATTGCTGACATCGGGTTCCCGGTGCTGATTCGTCCGTCATATGTTCTTTCAGGGGCAGCGATGAACGTGGCCTCCAACCGCAGCGAGCTGGTTCATTTCCTTGAGCTGGCCGCCAGCATCTCCAAGGAGCACCCGGTGGTTGTGTCGGAGTTCATTGAATATGCCAAGGAGATAGAGATTGACGCGGTGGCCTCTTCCGGCGAGATAGTGGCTTATGCCATCAGCGAGCATGTGGAGTACGCGGGAGTGCACTCAGGTGACGCCACTATAGTCTTTCCCCCGCAGAAGATCTATTTTGAGACTGTCAGGCGCATAAAAAGGATCACCAGGGAGATAGCCCGTGAGCTGAATATCTCGGGGCCGTTCAACATACAGTTCCTCGCCCGCGAGAACGACATCAAGGTCATTGAATGCAACCTGCGGGCCAGCCGTAGCATGCCATTCGTCTCGAAGGTGCTTAAGACGAACCTGATAGAGCTTGCCACGAAGGTGATGCTGGGCGTACACTGGGAGAAGCCCCACAAGTCGGACTTTGACCTTGATTATGTCGGGGTCAAGGCTTCGCAGTACAGCTTCTCACGCCTGGCCAAGGCTGATCCGGTGCTTGGTGTGGATATGGCCTCAACGGGTGAGGTGGGGTGCATAGGTGACAGCTTTTTTGAGGCACTGTTAAAGGCGATGTATTCAGTCGGTTACCGCATGCCGGAGAAGGCAGTGCTCATCTCTTCCGGACCGGCCCAGGCCAAGGCCGATCTGCTTGAGGCGACACGGCTGCTGCGCGACCGCGGTTACAAGCTCTATGCCACACGCGGCACACAGCAGTTCCTGGCCAATGCCGGGGTGGAGGCCGAGGTGGCTTACTGGCCTGACGAGAAAGACTCGCCCAACACCGTTGACCTTATCCGGCAGAGGGTGGTTGACCTGGTGATAAACATCCCCAAGGACCTGTCGGCCACGGAGCTAAACAACGACTACCAGATACGGCGCAGTGCGGTTGACTACAACATCCCGCTGATCACCAATGCGCGTCTGGCATCGGCTTTCATCCATGCCTTCTGCAGCGTGTCAGAGAGCGAGCTGGAGATAAAGGCGTGGGATGAGTACTGATTAGTCGGCAGTCGGAAGTAATTAAGAATTAAGGATTAAGAATTAAGAATCAGACTGTTAGACTGCAGGACTGCATGACCTCACGACCTTTTGACTTTAGACCTTCAGACTTTTGACTTTATGGACTTTCGATTTATGGACTTTTGACTTTATGGACTTTCGACTTTAAATAATACATATGATATCGATAAGAAACGCTCACCCCGACGATGCAACAAGAATCATCTCATTTCAGCAGGCGATGGCCATGGAGACGGAAGGAAAGGAGCTGAAGAGCGAGTTGATAACCAACGGCGTCATGGCTGTCTTCCGTGATGACAACAAAGGTATATACTATGTGGCCGAAGAGAACGGCACGGTGGTGGCGTCACTTATGATCACCTTCGAGTGGAGCGACTGGCGTAACGCAAATATCTGGTGGTTCCAGTCGGTCTACGTAATTCCTGAATACCGCCGCAAGGGGGTATTCCGGATGATGTATGATCACGTCAGGAAGGAGGGTATCGAGAAGGGAATCGCCGGACTGCGTCTCTACGTGGAATCGGAGAACACTCGTGCTCAAAAGACTTACGAAGCGATGGGGATGGACGGAACGCATTACAAGACTTACGAGTGGATGGATGATCAGGCAGTAGCCAATAGAGGGGCGAGCGAAAAGTAATGACCCGGTGAGTCATTACCGGAGCAGCCAGATTGCAGGGGAGGCAATAGGCAGCAGGCAGTAGTGAAACCAACATTATAATTGCGCGTAGCGCATAAAGTATTGTAGACAAGTCGGTTGTATCCAATATTTATTCCTCGTAGAGGATATAGTATTGTAGAACAGTAGGTTAATGCTATATTTATTCCTCGTAAAAAATATAGTATTGTTCACGATTAAACCATAAAAATGATCTGGCTGGTAGTCCCCGTTGCTGTGTATTCCGTTGGGATATTCACTCTCTGGCTGATTTTGCGGGGAATGCGTAATAACATACCCTCTGCTGCCGGTCCATTGCCGCGGGTCACTGTTGTGGTTGCGGCGAGGAACGAGGAAAACACCATTGAAACCCTGCTGGAAAGTCTTTCTTATCAGGATTACCCCCCGGACCTGCTCGAGATCACCATTGTCAATGAC
>JBHEOU010000121.1:0-5671 GCA_046260645.1 Bacteroidales bacterium
TATCAATAAGATCATTAAAATAAACAGTGTCAACAAGACTGTCACCGTTCAGCCCGGCATTTACGGTCCCGCACTGGAGGAGGAGCTGAACAGGCACGGGTACACCTGCGGCCACTTCCCGCAGTCGTTTGAGTATTCCACCGTCGGCGGATGGGTCTCGGCCAGGGGGGCGGGACAGGCATCAACGGGGTATGGCAAGATCGAAGATATGGTTGTGGCCCTGACTGCAGTAACCCCTGCCGGAGTGATAGAGACCCGGGATTTCCCACGCATGGCGCAGGGATGGGATCTGTTCAGGCTTTTTGCAGGTGCGGAGGGAACCCTGGGAGTGATAACCGAGGTCACCCTGCATATTTTCAACCACGCTCCGCAGAACACTACACGGGCCGCTTTTATCTTCAGATCGTTTGAACAGGCGGTGGAGACAATGCGCATAATTATGCAGAGCGAATACGGCAGGCCCCACCTGTTCAGGATCTCAGATCCGGAGGAGACTGACATTGCCTTCAGGACAAGCGGGTTCGACAGTTCCTTCTCAGACAAGTTTCTGAAGAGGCTTGGGTTTAAGTCCGGCAGCCGCTGCCTGATGTTTGTCACTGTGGAAGGAGAGAAGGATTATGCCAGGTTCGTCATGGGTAAGATAAAAAAGAGTGCCCGGGCGGGGAAGGGCATGTATATTGGAGCCGGGCCCGTCAGAAAGTGGCTTGCCCAGAGATACTCCAGCGCCTACCTGCGCGATCCGCTGATGGATCTTGGTATCATGTCAGACACCCTCGAGACAGCGGTAACGTGGGAGAAACTGCTGAAGGTCTGGGCGGCTGCGCATGAATATGTAAGACGCCGGCCGGAGGCCTTCCTGATGATACACATCTCACATGTATATGAGAACGGGGCCAATCTCTATTTCACCTTCCTCACACCGATGGAAAAGGGGAATGAGAGAAAGGACTTCCTGCAGTTTCACCGCGGGCTGGTTGATATAATTCTTGAGAACGGCGGCTCCATATCACATCACCATGGTGTGGGCAGGGTGCTCGCCCCGTGGATGGAAGTTCACCTTGGAAGGAACTCCATGGAGCTGATGACAGCTGTGAAGAGACATCTTGATCCGAATAATATCATGAATCCTGGCGGTATGCTGGGGCTGTTATAAAAAGATTATGCAATCATTGGAAGAGCTGATACTGACAATCGACTGTGGCACACAGTCTATCAGAGCGGTTTTGATAGACCTCCGGGGCAATGTGCTGCAGCTGGCCAGAACCGAGATCGAACCATACTTCTCCGTAGCGCCGGGATGGGCTGAACAGTACCCTGAATATTTCAGGGACAAGATGTTCGAGACGCTGCAAAAACTGTTCATGGAGACGGAGTACAGCAAAGACCAGGTAAAGGCTGTAACCATCACCACGCAGCGTTCAACCCTGATCAACCTCGACAGTGAGGGCAGGTCATTGCGACCGGCAATATCATGGCTTGACCAGAGGCTTTGCGCTGTGGGCAGGTATCCCGGCTGGCTGACCCAGATGGCTCTGAGGGTAGTGGGCATGAGGGAGGCGGTGATACACACTGTCAAGCAGGGCGAATGCAACTGGATCATGCAGAACACGCCCGAGGTATGGGAGAAAACCAGTAAATTCCTGTTGCTCTCCGCTTACCTTAGCTGGACGCTGACGGGTGAATATACCGATTCTGTGGGGTGCACCGTGGCTTATCTGCCTTTCGATTATAAAAAGCAGCAGTGGACTGACAAAAGCCACATGAATTATAAGATGTTCCCCGTTGACAGGGAGAAACTTCCGGCACTTGTCAGGCCCTCTGAGATACTGGGATATATCAGCAAGGAGGCCTCTGAGAAGACCGGCATTCCCCAGGGGCTGCCACTCATTGCCGCTGCAGCCGACAAGGCATGTGAGGTGCTTGGCTCGGGAGTCATCACCCCTGATGTGGCATGCCTCAGCTACGGCACCACGGCCACGGTACAGACGACGCATCAGAAATACCATGAGGTTGTTCCTTTCTTCCCCTCCTATCCCAGTGCCATTCCTGACTGTTACAACACCGAGGTGCAGATTTACAGGGGTTACTGGATGATAAGCTGGTTCAAGAAGGAGTTCGGGCTTAAGGAGATACAGATGGCTGAGCAGACCGGGAGCCATCCGGAGGTCTATTTTGATGCCATGGTTGACGAGGTGCCCGCCGGATCAATGGGCCTCACACTGCAGCCGTACTGGTCGCCCGGACTGAAGGTTCCCGGCACGGAAGCCAAGGGTGCCATCATAGGGTTCGGCGACGTTCACACAAGGGCACATGTGTACAGGGCCATTCTCGAAGGACTGACCTATTCACTTAAGGAGGGTCTTCTGAGAACGGTAAAGCGAACAGGGGTGCCGGTATACAAGGTTGTTGTCTCAGGCGGCGGGTCGCAGAGCAGGCAGGCAATGCAGATGACAGCCGATATTTTCAATATGGAGGCCATCAGGCCTCATACCTATGAGACCTCGTCACTGGGTGCTGCCATTTGCGCGGCCGTCGGGATGAAGTATTTTGACGACTATGCCGCAGCGGTAGGAACGATGACACATGCCGGTGAAAAGTTCTTCCCCGAGCCCGGGAATGTTGAGATTTATGACCGGCTGTATGAAAAGGTCTATTCGAAGATGTACAGACAATTGCAGCCTCTCTACGAGCAGATAAGGAATATTACCGGGTATCCGCAGAAGGTATGAGCCTTCCGGGGGGTAGTTCATGAGGAATCCGGCAGTGTTCCTCATAAAGTTTCCGGCGCTGTGTCTAATAAGCCATCCGGCAGTCGGTTCAGACAATCCTGATTTCGATCTGTCCACCTATGCCCAGTTTGTCTCCGGCGATGATAACCACTGATAGTATCTGAGACTGCCCAAGGGCTTTTTCCGTGACTTCATATACCATTTCTTCGCTTTTGACCTGGTTGCAGAAGGCAGTGGCAAAGGCATCAGCCTCCGCTCCCGACCGGCAGCCTATCATGCAAGCGTCAGCCATCCCGAAGCTGAGCGAATGTCCCACGGTGCCCGATGAGCAGCATAGTGCGAGCGGCGTCTCCTCTGGTTTTATCTGCATTGCGATCTTCTCCGACAGCGGTGATTCCCCGGCATGAACCGCCACAGTCACGGGCGCCGTGAGCTTCATGAAGATGTCGCCCCCGTTTTCAACTATCACCTCTTCGGCCTCATATTCTGCCAGCAGGTCCCTGCAGACATATTCAGCCATGGCGCCGGCCACCGCGCTCATGGGACCGGTACCTGCCTTCAGTGCTGCCTCGCACATGACGGTGATGAGAGGGTGGGCGCCACCCGGGGCTACTACTGGTGTGAGTGAGTCGCGGAACTCAGGGTAGGATGCAATGTGTTTTTCCAGTATGCTCCGGTAAAAGAGTATACGGTCCATGGTGAACCGTTCGGCCTCCTGCCGGTAATGACCACTGTCAATCGCCACCCACAGGTCCGTCTCAAGGTAAGCCGACCTGAAGCTTGTCCACCGCTTGTTGCCCATGGCCTCGCGGTAAAGGCGGGGCTGATATAAGGGGCTCTTAGCCAAGGTCTATTGAGAAGAGTTTAAGAGGACAGGCAGTGAGGCACAGTTCGCATACCACACACTTTTCAGGCTCGAACGAGAGCTCGGCCGACTTACGGTTCATGGTCAGCGCTCCTGCAAAACAGACGGCCGAGCATGCGCCGCAGTGGATGCAGAGGTCCTCACGGTAGGTGATGGTTCGGTCTATCGGCACACACTCCACATTCTGATTCTTCATATATGCCATCCCCTCCTTAAGCACCTTTGCCGGTGCGATCATCTCCATCACGAGGTGGCCTATCTTGCCTGGCGAAACATCTGCCTTAACGATGTTAACCATGATGTCATACTTCTTGATAAGGTTATATGTTATGGGCTCACCTGTCGCATCAGGCGGGAAGGTCAGCACAAATCTCCTGCTTTTCATCTGTTCCTGCTTTAAATGATTATAGTCTGATATCCAGGCTGTTCAGCCCGGAGGTCCTTTGAAAGTGTTCAACTGGCTCCGTGAGAAGGAACCGTCGTGCGGTAATCTCCTTCTTAAGGATCTCCGCTATCTCGCGTGCCACCTTGATGCTGGAAAGCGGTGCCGTACGGATCTTCCTGCCGTTGACGGTTATCTCCCCTGAGAAGAGTGATTGATAGTCGGCACGTCCCAGGATGTCGTGATCAGGTGATCCGTAATCTATGACATTGGTCTCTATCTGGCTGTTACGGACCATGACACTGCGGGCCATTTCCTCATCAAGCACGGGAATGGGTATGCCCACGCCTACGAACATTGATACGCCGTATTTTTCAAAGTATGCCGCGCGTATGAAGCGTGTGCTCATCTGTGCCGCATCGCCTATCAGCGCCAGCGTTGCCGAGTTGCCGACCGGGACACCGTATTTGTTTACAGGCTTGCCGGTGTTGAACTGTGTGCCATGCCATGCCACATAGCCGGTGGTGCCCCCGAAGAAGATGCGTGTCCCGACACCGATGGTGCGCATCTCCGGGTCATTGAGCAGGGGGCTCAGCTCGCCCGAGGTGGAGAAGTTGGCATTGCCAAATGCCGGGAGTAGGGATCCCATATAGGTATGCTTGATTTTACCTGTGCTGTTGACGGCAACGTTGTAGTTCTGATAGGCGTTCCGGGGATTGAACATTATCATCTCATTGACGGTCTCCCTGCTTATCAGGGTCTTAATCTCGGTGCGGGGGTAGCAGTCGGTGCCCTTGGCCGTAGCCTGCAGAAGCACATCCTTACCGGCTATGAGCTCCTCAATGACGTGAGCACCGCCGTACTCGTCATGAGGCAGTGCCGTCTCCGTAGCCCCGATATAGGCATCAACGGCAGCAACGCCTGCACAGACGGGTACATTGTTGAGGGTGATCCGCTCCATGCGCATGGCAGGGGTAGTGTGGCCGAAGTTGATAAACATTCCCGACGAGCACATGGGCCCGAAGGTTCCGGTGGTAACAACATCGACCCTGCTCATCACCTCGGCCGGAGAGCTCTCACGACCCATGGCCGAGACCTGTTCGGCGGTGAGCACGATAGCCTTGCCGCTGCGGATCTTCTCATTGATCTCCTCAATCGTCCTTTTCTTCGACATAATTTAATTTTTCAAGTAACTTTAGCCGTTTTAAAAATAAACTTCAAAGATATGCGTAGAACAGTTATCGCCGCTGCATTCATTTCATTTATTATCTTTTCATGTTCACCGAAGGATGAGCCTGTCATCGACGTCATGACTTTTAACATCAGGTTTGATAATCCCGGTGACAGTGCCAACGCATGGCCTCACAGAGCCGCCATGGTCGCTGGCTTCGTCAATGATCAGGTTCCCGACCTCCTTGGCATGCAGGAGGTTCTGTGGCATCAGTACGAGTACCTCGACTCTGCACTGGCAGGATACGGTTCGATGGCTGCCGGGCGTGATGACGGTGTCAGGGGAGGTGAGGCCTCCCCGGTCTTCTACCGGCTCGGCAGGTTTGAGCCGCTGGCCAGCGGCACCTTCTGGCTCTCAGCGACGCCGGATGTTCCCGGGTCAGTAGGATGGGGCGCAGCGCTGACGCGCATTGCAACATGGATCCGACTGTATGATAAGACCGTGAAGGACACACTCTTATACAT
>JBHEOU010000122.1:0-4327 GCA_046260645.1 Bacteroidales bacterium
CGAGGATTATTTCACTGCCTTCAACCTGGAATTCCTCGATCCCCTGGCGGTGCCATTGTCGATAACCCTGTGCCTTATAGAATTTATTGCCGGCATGATGCTGCTGTCAGGATCAATGATAAGACTTGCATCATGGATGGCCGCCCTATTCATGGCACTGTTCACTCCTCTTACGCTCGTGCTGGCAATCTTCAATCCGGTTTCTGATTGTGGTTGTTTTGGTGATGCTATCCTTCTGACCAACTGGGAGACCTTCTTCAAGAATGTGGCAATCACCCTGCTGGTGGTGTTTGTCTTCATCAGGAGGGATGATCGTACGGGTACCCTCTCCATGAAGGCCGGACTGAACTTCACACTCTTCTTCATCTTTCTCTTCCTGCTTTTCATGAGATACAACCTGGCCTGCCTGCCGATGATCGATTTCAGACCCTACAAGGTCGGGACGAACCTGCCGGAGGCTATGGCCATACCTCATGATGCCGAGCCTGACAAGTATGACATACGGTTCATATATGAAAAGGATGGCCTCCGGAAGGAGTTCACGCTGAGTGACTACCCATCCGATGACACCACATGGAAGTTCATCGATCAGAAATCAGTGCTGATCTCCAAAGGTTATGAACCACCCATAAATGACTTCACCCTCATGACCAGGGAGGGGGCAGACATGACGGAGGCGGTTACGGCCAGCCAGGGCGATATAGTGCTGATGGTAGCCCGCAGGCTTGAGAAATCCGACAGGGAGGGGCTGGTGAAGGGTTACGATCTTGGCATTACCCTCAGGGAGAGCGAAACGGAATTCTATATTGTGACTGCCACTACACCTGAGAAGGCAGACGGACTGGTCACGGGATTTAATGCGCTTTATGCTGATGAGACGATGCTCAAGACCGTGATCAGATCAGACCCCGGATTCGTGCTGCTGCACAACGGCACCGTGGCGGCAAAATGGTCATATCACAATCTTCCGCCCAAAGATGAATTCACGGGCGACCTGAATGCACTTGCCCTCAAAACCCAGGCAGCCACAAAGAACCGATTGATTGTGGTGAGCGCCTTGCTGACGCTGTTGCTGGCCGTTGCACTCACGCTGCCATTGAGACTTTCGGCAGGTGAGGCAAATCAGAAAGAACACTTTAAAAATTAAATATAAGATGAGAAAAAAAATTGTTGCAGGGAACTGGAAGATGAACATGGAACTTGGTGAGGGAGTAGCTCTTGCCACAGGGTTAAATAAGTACTTTCTGGCTGAGCCTCTGAAGGGCAAAGAGGTAATCATATGCACACCCTTCATCCATCTCGGAAGCGTCAGTCCGTTACTGAATGCACCCGGACTTACTGCGGGGGCTCAGAACTGCAATGACCATAAGTCGGGCGCATACACCGGCGAGATTTCCGCAGCGATGATCAGAAGCACCGGGGCCTCAAGCGTCATCATCGGCCACTCTGAACGCCGCTCATACTACGATGAGGATGATGCTCTCCTTGCCGCCAAGACGACAGAGGCTCTCCGTAATGTGCTGAGAGTGATCTTTTGCTGCGGCGAGGTGCTGTCCGAAAGAGAGGGCGGGATTCATTTTGACGTTGTGAAGAGACAACTTGAAAAGGGGTTGTTCATCCTTCCCGAGGAAGATTTCAGGAAATGCATCATAGCATATGAACCGGTATGGGCCATCGGCACCGGCGTCACTGCCTCCCCGGCACAGGCACAGGAGATGCATCACTTCATACGGAGCCTTGTAAGCACAAAGTATGGTAATGAGGTGGCTGAAGAGACCACCATTCTCTACGGCGGCAGCTGCAAGGCCTCAAATGCAGCCGAACTCTTCTCCAACAGTGATGTTGACGGCGGCCTCATCGGCGGAGCCTCACTGGTGCAGGAAGAGTTCTGTAACATCGTCAAAGCCCTCTGATCAGCTTATGAAGAAGATCCTCATCACTCTTATGGCAATTGCTGCCCTGTCTGTTACACTTAACGGACAGGTCCCTGCACAGTTTTCTGGTGATACCGCAAAATTCACCTCGGAACTGACAGCCTTCATGGGAACCCTTGTCAGCAAGCCGGAAAAGGCTGAGATCGATCTTTTCATTTCACTATATGACAGCACCTGTTTTGACCCGAGGGTAAAAGACGGTATAATAAATGTGGCCAGCCAGCTGCGAGGCCGAAGACTCAGCCAGGTTCCGGGGTTCATATTTTTTGCCAGGACCCTTACCAACTTCATAACCATGGAACAGAACCAGGAGGAGATCAGTGCATGGCTCGCAGGTCTCAGCGAGATGGCCTTTGACCCGCGCTTCACTAACGCCTCCGTTGAAAAATTCATTGAGGTGACAGGGCTCCTGCTGGTTGACAATACAATCTATTCTGCAGGATCAGTAAGATGGAAGACGAAGGAAGGTACAGTCAAATTTGTCCGTGACACGGTACTGAAGATAGAGATCCAGGCGGTCACACTGCAAGCCTTCCTTGCAAAGGACAGCACAGAGATATACGACTTCACGGGCACATACTACCCTGACATCTTCAAGCTGCACTGCATTCAGGGAACGGTCACGTGGGAGAAGGCCGGGTACGATCCGTCAGCAGTTTTTGCTACGGTGTTCGGTTTTGACATCGACGTCACCAAGAGTGAGTTTACCTGTGATTCATCCCTCCTGACCCATCCGACCTACTTCCAGGAACCGGTAGCCGGCAGGCTCTCTGACCGGGCCGTGTCAATATCCTCTCCCGATAAAGCCACTATGCCGAAATTCGAGACCTATGAGACACGGTTCTTCATCAAAGACATTTACAGGGGGGTTGATTATGAGGGAGGACTGACTCTGGAGGGAGCCATTGTCAGAGGGACTGGCACCAACTGGTTCCCGGCGAGTGTGAAACTATACAGGAATGACACCCTGGCAATCAACCTGGTATCAAGAAACTTCATCCTTTCACAGAAGACTATAAGCAGCTACGAGACTTCCTCCACCCTTTACCTTGGGACAGACTCGGTTTACCATTCCAATCTGGGCTTTTCCTACAACACTGAAACAAGGGAGGTAAGCATGTTCCGGACAACAAGCCCGCTGTCTCGAAGTCCCTATTATGATTCCTACCATAACCTCGACCTTTATTTTGAACATCTCTCATGGGACATGGACAACCCTTTCATAACCATGTCACGCACAAGAGGTTCTTCAATAGGTGCCGCCAAGTTTGAGTCGATCTCATTTTACAATGAAGCGAACTTCTTCAAACTCATGAGGATGGATGACGTACACCCGCTCTACCGTGTAAGGGACTATGCAAAAGCCTATGGCTCGGACGTCTTCCCGGTGGAGGGCTTTGCCAAATGGTTGAGGATGCCGCTGGAGCAGGCCACCGCACTCTGCATTGAACTATCCAACAACGGGTTCCTTTTTTATGACAGGTACTACAATGAGGTAGCCATCAAGGATAAGGTCGATGACTATATCGCCTCCTTCGGCAAGAAGAAAGACTATGACGCCATCACAATCAACAGCGAAACCAGGGACCAGGAGGAGAACGCTATCCTGGACCTGAGGAGCTACGATCTAAAACTGGCAGGAGTAAGAATGGTGTCACTGAGCGACTCGCAGAAAGTTGCCATCAGGCCATACGGCGGACGACTGACAGTCGGCCGGAACCGTGCCATCTCATTCGACGGTGTGGTGCAGGCAGGTCTGTTCACAATCTATGGCAAAAAGTTCTCGTTCAACTATGACACCTTTATGATCAGGCTTGATAAAATCGATTCAATCAAGATTGCTGTCGAGACCGGAGAAAGAGATGCCTTCGGGAGACCTGTGATCAAGAGAATTGACAATATGATTGAGCTGGCTACAGCCCGTCTTTTGGTTGATGACCCCAACAACAAATCGGGATTGAAAAGCCTTAAGCAGTATCCTATCATCAGCGCATCAACCAACTCATATATCTTTTATGATGACATTCCGGGTCTGGAGGGTCTCTATGAGAGAGATAAATTCTTTTTCCGGCTTGATCCGTTCACCTACACCATCGACCATTACACCAATGAGGAGATGTCCTTTGAAGGTGAATTCATAGCCGGCGGGGTCACAGAGCCGATGAGACAGACCCTGACCGTACAGCCTGACACCTCCCTCGGATTCACCATGAAAATTCCCCCTTCCGGAATACCTATATACAATGACAGGGGCCGACTGTACAATCATCTCAGTATGAGCAACTCCGGACTCATTGCCAGCGGCACTGTTGAACACCTCACGGCCACCGTCAGGGCAGACACCTTCCGCCTCTTCCCCGATTACATGATATCAAGGGTCCGCAGTTTTGAGA
>JBHEOU010000122.1:4337-5662 GCA_046260645.1 Bacteroidales bacterium
CGGAACTGAATTCAGCCGATGTTGACATACAGTGGCTCACCGGTACGGATGAGTGGTATGCCGTCAACAACGAAGACAAGGAGTTCAATATGTTTAACAACGGAACAACTCTTGACGGGACATTGATCCTTACCCCTGATAAGCTCAGGGGCGAAGGGGAGCTTAACATGGCTGATGCCAGGATTACCTCGGAGACTTTTTCGTTCGGGCAAGCCACCATAAAGGCAGACACCTCCGATTACTATCTTAAAGCCCTCAGGGGAGACGGGTACGGATTCGTGGCCACCAATGCCAACACCAATGTCGACTTTGTGACCCAGCGCGCCTCATTCAGTCTGAATACCGACTCATCAATTGTTGTCTTCCCGGAGCTGGAATACATCTCAAAGATGACGAACTTTGAGTATGACATACAGAACAAGGTGCTTGACATGTCACAGCGTGGACGGGAGAGTGCAAAACTGATGACGCCTGATGAGCTGCTGAAGGTTCCCCTGGGAAGAGTTGAAAAGCCTACTTTCTTTTCAACCAACAACATGAAAGACACTGTCAAGTTTCAGTCTGGCTCCGCATCATACTTCCTTAAGGATGAATATGTCCAGATCAGGGAGGTCAACTACATCCCGGTAGCAGACGCTCTTATACAGCCTGGTAAAGGCACCCTTTACATCGGAAAGGGTGCCACCATCAGGCAGACTGACAGTGCCCTCGTGGCTGTCAACAACAGGCATCTTATCCATTCTGCCAAAATAAACATCGAAAGCAGTGCAAACTATTACGGATCAGGAAAGTATAGTTACATTGATGAAGCAGGGCAAAGCCAGGTAATAGAATTCAGCGAGATAAAGGTGGATACTCTTGCCACCAAGGCTCAGGGTTATGTTCCTGTCAAGCAAAACTTTACACTCAGTCCTGCGTTTACCTTTACAGGTGACGTAAGCCTGCGCTCACGTGAGCCGCATCTGAGGTTCACAGGGGCTGCCTCCATCATCACCCCATGCCCGAATATAAAAAGCAATCCTGTCAAGTTCAGCGCGGCCATTGACCCGATGAATGTGCTGATTCCTATAGATGACAAGCCGAGAGACATAAATGACAACCTTCTGTTTGCGGGCACCTTTGTCACCCTCGACTCTGCCGGGGTATACGGCACCTTCCTGTCTGAACGTCATTCATGGAGTGACAGTCCTCTGATAAATGCTGAAGGATTCCTGTTTTATGACAAGGGTTCAGGCAGGTACCGCATTGCCTCACTTGAGAAACTTTCGGATCTTAGCCGGCATGGGAATATGGTTGTCTTTGACAGAAACCAGTGCCTGATGGTC
>JBHEOU010000123.1:0-5620 GCA_046260645.1 Bacteroidales bacterium
GCACCGTCGCCATCCTACCGTTGGTCTGCTGTTGTAACACATGATCAAGTGAAGTGTAAAGCATGGCATTATGCTCGCAGTAACGGCTGATTATGCTGAATGCAAACTCACCATTCTGCTTTACAAGGCCGGCCATGGCTTCCTTCTCTATGAGAAAGCCTGTAGTTTCCGTGATCGCCACTACTGAGTAGCTGAAGGTATGGAGGCTGAAGACCCCTGATAGTCCTGCCATCTCACCGGGAGTGATGATGCGGAGGTTAAAGTCCCGGCCGTTGCTGCATTCGATAAACTGCCTTGAGAATCCGCTGACGATGAAGATCACGTAAGAGGCAAAGGCGCCCTGCTTGGTAATGTTCTCGCCGCGCCGGAACACCACCTGCACACGGCTGCCGCGCACAAGCTCCGTCTCTTCCGCTGAAAGGGCCGAAAAACAGGGCATTGTTATATCGCATATGAATTCCTTGTCGGTATGGCTAATTGTTTTCATCACTTGTAATATGCTGTAAATTTAAGCATAAACCTCGATGGAGAAGCATTGGATCCTTGAATACAGGCCGGGATTTTAAACAGGACATTGATCTGTGACAGTTTTTATATTGTCGTGTTTCAATTTTCTCCATGTCACATGTGATGGACGATTTAATGAAAGCCCCCGTGATAAGACTAACTTTGCAGAAAATTTGACTGAAACTATGAGACACAAAATTGAATCAGCCTGGAAAGGCGGAATGAAGTTTGACACTGAGGTCAACGGACACCATTTTTACATAGACCAGGCCGGTGAGAACGGCGATGACAGCGGTCCGCGTCCCAAGCCTCTCATGCTCGCAGCCCTGGCAGGATGCACCGGCATGGATGTGATATCTCTTTTGAAGAAAATGCGCCAGGAGGTTGAGTATTTCAACGTGGTTGTTGAAGGCGATACTGAAGAGGAACATCCAAATGCATTCATTAAGATGCATGTAATATATGAGTTCAGGGGTAAAGAGCTGGATATGGAGAAGATTGAGAAGTCGATCAGCCTCTCAATGGAGCGTTACTGCGGGGTGTCAGCCGTTTACCGCAAGGCCGGAATTGAGATGACACACGAGGTAAAAATAGTCTGAAAGTCATTAAAGTCTATTGAGTCCAGATTCTGAAGGATTTGCGATTTGCGAATTTTGATTAAATCGACAATCCGCCAGTGGGCGGACATAGTCGAAAATCTGAAATCGAAAATTCCTCTATTGCCTTATGAGACTGACTTAATTTAATTAGTAATCAAATCAAAAAAAATGTTATACACAAATCTGAAACACATCGAGACTGCTTCTCAGCTTGAGAAGACAATCAGTGAAAATGAAAATGTAATGGTATGCTGCGGCAGGATGGGCCCCATGTGCATCCCGGTATACGGTGTTATGGAAGAGCTTGAGCCGGTTTACACGCATGTCAGATTCTTCGACATGGAATTTGATAATCCGGAGGCGCAGGTGATCCGCAACACATCCATGACCAAAGGATTTATGGGATTGCCGTACACGGTTTACTATAAGAATGGAAAAATGGTCAAGGCCACCTCGAGCATTCAGAATATGTCGCAGGTGAAGCATATCCTCGACACCTCGTTTGGTCAGCCCGGGGCTTAGATCATGGAGAGTGCAACTCATTATGATGTTATTGTGCTGGGGGGAGGTCCTGCCGGACTTACTGCTGCAATCTACCTTTCACGCGCCAGGGTGAAGACGCTGGTGCTTACCGAGGGTATGCCCGGAGGACAGATGACACTGACACACGAGATTGCCAATTATCCCGGCATTGAAATGATAAACGGGTATATGCTGGGATCGGTGATGAAGAAGCAGGCCATGGCATTTGGGGCAGTGGTGAAGGGTAACAGTGAAATCAGCTCCATGTCGCTTGAGGGTTCGCCAAAAAGCATAACCACCACTGAGGGTCAGACCTTCACGGCAGAGTCAGTCATCCTGGCCACCGGCGGCCGTTCGCGCACGCTGGGTGTATCGGGAGAGGATACCTTCAGAGGGAAGGGCATATCATACTGCGCCACATGTGACGGAGACTTTTTTACCGGGAGAGAAATAGTGGTAGTCGGAGGAGGTAACTCAGCCCTCGAGGAGGCGGTTTCTCTTACCAGGTATGCAACGAAAGTTACTATAGTGCACCAGTTTGACCATTTCCAGGCTTTTGAGTATGCTGTGGAAGAGGCCAGGTCAAACCCGAAGATCAGCTTCATTATGTCATCGACAATCGATTCATTCTACGGTGACGAGAAGCTTGAAGGTGTAAAAATAAGGAACCTTCTTACCGGCGAAGTGACTGACTTCAGGACTGACGGCGTGTTTGTCTTCATCGGGTATGTACCTAACACCGAGTCGCTGAATGGAACAGTCGGACTCAACGAAAGGGGCGAGATCATTGCGGGTCCGGATATGTCAACAAACATTGAAGGTGTATATGCTGCAGGTGATGCCGTCGTAAAGCGTTACAGGCAGGTCACAACGGCCGTGGCCGATGGCACCGTCGCGGCTCTGGCTGCAGCTGAATACCTGCATTCACTTAGAAAAAATTAATAAGAAATGAAACCCGCATTTTATGCAAACTCAAGCATCTGTGAATTCGTTTCATTAAAATGAGGGTTTTAACAGACCAATAAAAATTGAATTATATACTGATGAAAATGAAAGGACTTATTATTGCAATAGTTGTTATAGCCGTAGTGGCTGTGCTGGTGTACCGTTCATACAGCAGGATGAAGAATGCCCCTGCTGTTGAGGAGAGTGAGCTCATTGAACATCTTACCGCTCAGAACTTTGCTCACAAAACGAAGAGCGGAGTGGTACTCGTCGACTTCTGGGCCGCCTGGTGCATGCCATGCAAGATGATGGCTCCGATTCTCAATGATGTGGCTGTTGCCACTGAGGATAAGGCTAAGGTTTACAAGCTCAATGTGGACGAGCAACAGCAAATTGCCGCCCAATACGGAATCAGGAACATACCCACGATGATACTGTTCAAGGATGGCAAAGAGGTAGAGAGGATAATAGGAGTGAAGCCTAAGGACTTTATCGTCTCAAGCATAGAGAAAGCCCAATAACGAGGTATCAGGCATATACCACGCTGCAATGGACAGCTTTTGAAAAAGCTGTCGCAGGCAGGGAAATAAATTTTGTGTAGATTGGTTTGGAGGGGGTCTGACAGAGTATTACCTGTCAGCTCCCTCCTTTGCTTTGTCATAGTCTGGGGCAGCCAACAGCTTGTGGAAGTTTGCTGAGGGTCTCACCCTTCCGAAGGAATCGAGATAAGCTTCTTTTGTCATGGAATCCCAGTGAATGGCACCATAATAGTACTGGAAGTTATTGAAGATGCCGAGCGTCATAAGAAGGAGGAAGATAGAAAGGATCAGGGATTTAAGCCAGCTTCGCCTCGCACTCAGAGGCACACTGAGCAGGGCGGCGGCGGCTACCGCCATTAGGGCATAGCTGTCAATAACGGCCCTCTGACCGAACCCTCCGCCGTACCACCAGCACCACCAGGAAAGTATGATATAGATGTTCAGCGGCACAAAGAGAGTCACTGCCAGGGCATGAGGTGATCGCCTGATCCAGAGTGCAAAAATACCTGCAAATGAGAATAGCAGGAGGGGAGTATAAATGAAAAGCCCCTTGCGCCAGCTGAAGAGCCCTTTCAGGATTGCCGGATCGCCAAAGAAAAATCGTTCGTCGCTGCCGTATGAAAAATAGAGCCACTGTCCGGTCATCTCCCTCCAGTATATCATCTGCGGCAGCCACACAATGATGATCACCAGGCACATGAGAAGGAGGTGTCTGTACCCGGAGACAAGTTCTCTTGTTCTTTGCCGGAGGGTTTCCTTTGAGGTTATGCCGTAGAGAAGGAAGAAAATTACTATGATGATATTCGTCGGTCTGATAAGTGCTATCAATCCCAGCAGCAACCCCAGTCTGATAGCGGGCCAGTTTTTCTGCCATCCTGCCGGCAACTCTTCAGCAGCCCTGGATTTCCTCACTTTATTTTCTGCAAATGCCATATTGCCACCCCGCCCGCTTCGCCGGACTACGCCACTTTTCTTCCTGTCCTGATCGTGCCACTTCATTGAATACCACATAAAGGCACTGATCAGCGCAAAGTTATAGACGTGCGCCATCGTCCCCTGGAAAAGGGTGTACCAGTAAAGGTTGGTGCCGAAGGCAAAGGATGCCAGTACCAGGGCTGTGATTCTGTCGGAGGCATGTGCCAGCAATATTTTTCGCAGAAAGATCAATCCTATACCAAGGAACATCAGTGCCGAGACAAGCAGAAAGAATTTGTAAGGTTCCGAATAACCTCCGGCATCCGCTCCGGATATTAGTGCCGCCACGTGACCGGCAAGAAAGAATGGCATCCATATCAGTGAAAGTCCCATGGTGGTCTTGATCACATATGTTCCTTCAGGACCTCTCTCCGGCCAAACGATTAACTTATGTGGCCCGTCATAACCGTCGGCGAAGCTCAGCGACAGGTCGTGATGGATGAACGCTGCCGGGAGGTACGCATAATAGGAGACAGCATCCCATTCTATGACGCGCTGTTCATCTTTCCAGTGCTTCACAACCAGCATGTTGACGGTCATGAAGGTGACAATAATGGTAATTGTAAGCGCTGACATCCAGTTTCTTCCCGCAAGGCCGTACCTGAAGATCTTTGCCAATATTCCCAGGCCATCGCTAACCCTGATTTTCTTTCCTTCAGCTCTTTTGCGGGGCATGTAGGCTACATCAGCTTCGCCATAAGTTGTTCGCCTGTCTCGCATGGCTTTGAGCATGATTTCAGTCTCAAATCCGAACCGGTTTTCTTTAAGGCTGAGGCTTTCGAAGAAACTTTTTCTGAAGACTTTGTAACCGCATGTCAGGTCGGAGATTTTTCTTCCTGTAAGCCTTGAGGCTATGGCTGAGATGAGTCTGTTAAGGGAGGTTGCCGGCAGGGCATGGCCCGGATAGCGCATGCCGGTTCTGAACCGTGTACCGCTGACGAGGTCAAGGTTGCCGTTGTGAAGTTTTTCAAGTAGTGCAGGTATGTCGGACGGATCAAGCTCGAGGTCGGCATCCTGTACTATGATAGTATCACCCTCTGCTGCCCTGACTCCTGCAGTAACTGCTGCTCCCTTTCCGCTGTTGACGGGGCGTCTTATCAATCTGGTGACAAGGGCTCCGGGAGTACTCTTCTCCGCAAGTCGTGCTGAGTCATCGGTGGAGCAGTCGTCTACGATTATCACCTCAGTATGCTCCACAAAACCGGGCATTACGGTATCACCGAGCCTCGCCAGGGTCGTTTCAATGACCCCGGCTTCATTATAGACCGGAATTATTATGCTGAGGTTCAAGGATCAGGATTGAGGGTTCCGGGTTAAAGTTAGCTGAGATAATCAAATAGGCAATGGAGATCAGGCAGAAGGAAACAGTGATTTTTAAAAAGAGGCTGCCCCTTTCGGGACAACCTCCTCAATTTTGGTTTAACTACCTGTACCTTTATACTTACTTCTTTTCAGCAGGAGTCAGGTTGTCACATACACCGTCATTGTTGGCATCAACAAACGCCGGGCCTTTACCGTTAAACCGTCCCTGAC
>JBHEOU010000124.1:0-323 GCA_046260645.1 Bacteroidales bacterium
GCTTCATCGTGCCGGCAGCGGCATTGCGCGGGTTGGCAAAGAGAGGCTCTCCACGGGCCTGCCGGGCAGCATTCATCTCTTCAAACCCCCGGCGTGGCAGGTAAATTTCGCCGCGCATGACGAATAATGCGGGGATGTATTTGGCAGAAACTCGCACAGGGATGCTCCTGATGGTCCTCACATTCGCCGTGACATCATCACCTACCGTCCCGTCACCCCTGGTGACTGCCATTATAAGCACTCCGTTCTCATAGGTCAGGCTGATAGACAGGCCGTCATACTTGAGCTCACACACATATTCAGGTTCGTAGCCCAGGGTCTTG
>JBHEOU010000124.1:353-5574 GCA_046260645.1 Bacteroidales bacterium
TCTATAGTCTGAAGCTCGTAAAGCAGGATGTCAAACTCAAAATCAGAAATAACTGGCTGATTAAGAACATAATATCTGTGGTTATGTTCATCAATGATTCTCCTGAGCTCCTCAGCCCTCTTTTTTGCATCAGCAAGCCTCATATGCACTCTCTCTATAAAGCATCAGCCATTTATCAACTCCATACCCCCGGTATAGAAGTGCCGCAGGTACACTTTCCTTTACTGATCTTATTCGTCACAATCCGGTATCCGCTCCGGTCAACAACCTTCTCACCGCATGAAGGGCATTTGGTATCGTCAATCCCTGAGCCGGGCATATTGCCAAGGTAGACATAATTCAACCCTTCACCGCGGGCTATCTCCACCGCTTTGTTCAGTATGCCTGCAGGAGTGGGCGGAAGGTGTTCCAGCTTGTACTGAGGCTGGAACCGACTGAAGTGCAGGGGGGTATCGGAGAAACCGTTACCGGCCAGCCATTTGCACATCTGCCTGATCTCATCAGGCTTGTCAGTCCAGCCCGGAATCACAAGATTGGTGATCTCGAGCCATACGCCCTCGTCGAGGTATATCTTCAGCGCATCAAGAACCGGTTGCAGCTTTCCGCCGTTGAGCTTCAGGTATGTACTGTCATTGAACGACTTAAGATCAATATTCGCGCTGTCGATATATTTGCAGAGCTGCCTGAGCGGCTGCTCCTTTATGTAACCGTTTGAGACCATAATGGTCTTAACCCCTTCCTGATGAGCCAGTTTCGAGGTTTCAAGGACATACTCATAGAAAGTTACCGGTTCAGAGTAAGTGTATGCGATCGAGCTGCAGCGGGCATTAATGGCTCTTTCCACTACCTTCTCAGGCGGCATGTCAAGGTTCTTGGTTTTGTCGGGCGAAGTTTGTGAGATGGTCCAGTTCTGACAATTGAGACAGGCCAGGTTGCATCCGGCCGTGGCAATGGAAAAAGTTGATGATCCCGGCAGAAAATGGTACAGCGGTTTTTTCTCAACCGGATCGATGTTCGCTGCGCAGGGATTGCCAAAGGCCATGGTATATAGCTTTGACTTCCTGACGATCCTGTTCCGGCAATCGCTCAGCTCACCCTCTTTCAGAGTGCACTCGTTGGGGCAGATCATGCATACCACGCCCCGGGCGCTCTGTTCCTGGAACATGGCAAGCCTCTCGCTCGTGGCAGGCTGCATGGCTCCCAGCGGGAGGGGAGCCACCATGCCGGCAGCAACGGCAAGCGACCCCTGCCTGGCAAAATACCTTCGTGTTATCTTCTTTCCCCTGGTTACCAATGAGATGCAATTAAAGTAAGTGAACCATAAAACTAACGTTTAATCGTCACCGATGCAACAATCCCTGACATGAAAATCAACCCTGCCAGAATAAATGCTGTATTGGCCGTGCCAGCCAGCGGCACGAGCAGCGTGGAAACCATCATATAGCCCAGTGCGGACCCTGCCAGGTCAGAGGCATATACTGCCCCGGTTGATGACCCCGTGCCCCTGGATGTGAGTATCCTGTATATTGACCCTGTGACGAATCCTGCTGCAGGCAGTGAAATGAAAATGAACGCCAGCACAGGAGCGGGGGCGGAGGTTACCAGCACGGGGGCCAACAACCCGGTTGCTGCATAGAGGATGGTGAGAATCATTGTGCAGGCAGTCACTGTCTTTATTGCAAGTGCCTGTCCCCATGCCGCACCTGCAGCCAGTCCTGCCATGAGCAGGGTGAGTATGACGGCTGAAAGGACATAAATGTTCCCGACAGCCATCTGAAGTATAAATATCATTATCATTCCGAAACCGGCTAGTCCGGCTGACGAGGCGAACATCATCATCCCTCCCCTGGCGGAGAAGATGAATGGAATGACCGTGAGGACGATCAGGAGCGCAATGATTCCTCCCTTCATACCCATCCTTTCAAGCGAAAGGATGTTGGCAAAGAGAGAGGATACCGGCCTCAGGGCTGTGTTTTGTCCTGCTTTCCGGTCGACATGCGAGAGCACCAGCTCACGCTTCGTCCGTAAATCAAGGTCATCAATATAATCACTGTTGACATAGCTGGTGATGATGCCCCTGCTGTCAGCCAGGCTCGCAGCCGCCGGGTTAACAGGCACTTGTGAGGCCACAGCATACAGTGATGACCCCGGAATTATTGCTATGTGACTGAAGGCGGAAGACAGTGCGTTATACAGGGGAGAAAAGCCCTTCCTGTAGCTCTCCGGAGAATAGTTATAAAAAGCCATGGGGGTACACATGAATATGCCGTCAGCCGACAGGTGCTCCCTGATTAGCCAGAAATATTCCACGGTAAAGAACCTGCTGACTGCCAGGGTAGAAGGAGGGGGAATCAGTTGAATGATGGCATCATAAGTCTCTCCGTCGTTTCTCAGGAAGGAGATGGGATCACTGCCGGACACGGTCACCTTCATATTGCCGCAGATAGTGTCACGGGCTCCACCGGCAGCGATTATGCCCGGATCCGGTTCCAGGTACACTATCTCTTTTATATCATGTTTTTTCAGCTCTTCAAGATGCCTGGTGAGACCGCCGGAAATCAATATTATCTTTTCGTATCGCCTTCTCTGAAGAAGGGCATAATGGATGTTCTCTTCGGTGGTGATGACATCACCACTGAAGAAGAGGGGCCTGTGGTTGTAATAAACCGTTCTTTCACCCCCGTATGTCGCGGTGGTGATATTTCCATATTGTGTATCAATGCTCTTTTCCACCTCCACTCCATGCAGCAGAAGGGTTCTGACAGTCAGGTCAGGCCTGATAATCATTGCCAGGGCGCCAAGCGGCAGGAGCAGAGTCAGCGCCATTATCCTGAACCATGGCCGGTATCCGAGCAGCCAGGCGGCTGTCACGGACGAGAGAACAAGTATCAGGAGATAGAGCTGGTAGTTTGGTATGTGAATCGTCACTATCAGTGCCGTAACTACCCCGGCTGCCACAGACCCGGCCGTCTCTGCGCCGAAGCTGTTTCCCGGCGATGACATGCCGGTTGCGTTCCTCAGGCCTGAGATCCTCACGAATACCAGTGACGAGATGAAGGTCACCGGTGCAATGCTGACGGAGATGATAACAAGTATCTGGAAAAATGACGGAGTCGCACCCGGAATGATCAGGATGGTGTTCATGAGAACAAACAATAGTGGAGCCAGGGCTGTCGCGGCCAGCAGTGTCCAGACCATTCTTCTCATGTCAGCGATGGCTGACCTGCTTCCTGTTAAAGCACCCGATGCGGCAATGATGAGCCAGATCCACAGGAACAACCCGGCAGATGTCTCCGTTCCGCCACCCAGAATGACGGCTTCACGCATGAGAATGAACTGTGAGGCTGAGCTGACAAACCCGATGAGCAGGAGGAGAGGGACAGCGTGACTGATCCGTGCTGCAGGCGGCGGCTCACCCTGCTCCGCCAGCGCTCCGATGATACGATTCCTGGCCCTGCCAAAATAGTATCCCAGGTGCCAGGTGAGGTGGATGATTGCCGAGAATGCCATAGCTGTTCCGGCCTCTACATGCCAGCGAAGCAGCGGGTCGGAGAAGGGGATGTCCCACTTGTAAGTGACCTTCAGGGCCATGAGGAGACCGAACACGGCGGTAGCGAGAAATGATCCCAGGAGAATCCAGTTCCAGAAACGGCGGTGTGAGTGCCTGCCGGTAAAGCCTGCATTTGACAGATAGACCGAGAAAAGGTAGATTACCGCAATGGTCACTCCTATGGGAAGGACATGGTAGGTCATTGCTCCTCCTGGTCGCCGAACACATAGGCTTCATAGACAAAGATCTCAGTATCCTTGTCCTTCCATCCGTCCCATCCTATCGCGGCCTTGTCACGGGCACAGTATCCAAGGAACTGTTCGGCGCTCCATCCTCTTTCCTGTGCTACCTGTGGAAGGAGGGTGCCCGTTCTGAAACCCTTTTTCAGATAAATGCCGTGTTTTCCGATCTTTATTTCACTTATATCATTCACCTTTTGCATTGGGCTGAGTACCGATATCTCCAGTTTGATCAAGGGATACTCTGCCGCTGTCAGGGCAGGAAACCTGGGGTCGTGGAAAGCAGCCTCCAGAGCCATGGCGGCAACGACTTCGCATAGCGGATCCGAAGCGGTGAAACGACCGATGCAGCCCCTCAGGTCACCGTCAATGGTTATAGTGACAAACGCCCCCATAGGCTGCATAAGCCGGTCGGTCATACCTGCCTCCGGCACCGGGGCCGGACTGATGCCGTTAAGCTTCGCAGAAACAGCCTCGCGGGCAATACCCAGGAGTGTCCTTCTCTCTTCGGCCGTCAGGGTGAACTCCCCGGCAGCGGAGGCTCTCTCCCCGGCAGCGTTCCTGTTTTCCGCACCGGCCTTGTTTGCTGCAGCGTTCCTGTTTTCCGCACCGGCCTTGTTTGCTGCAGTGCTCTTGTTTTCCGCAGAATTCCTGCTTTCTGCGGTACCCTTGTTTGTTTCAACAGCCTTCTTCTCCGCCACTATCGCGTTGTAACCGACCACTTCATCCCTGTCGCTCCGCGGGGAGTCGCCTGAGTTGGAATAACCGGCATTCCTGAAGACCGCACCTTCGCTGTTGCCGGCCAGGTAGAGCATCACAAGCCCCGCCGGCCAGCCGCACATGGCGGTGGCAAGATTACCGGTGCCTGATGCCTCAATGCTCCTGATCGTTTTCAGGAAGCCTTCAGGGTCACCCCTGACAATGGCATCGCTGGCAAGCCTGTCAACCCGGCAGGCGTCATCATAGGAGGGGTAATGCGAGAAATCGCTGCTGATGATGAACAGGTTACGGTCGTTGAACCAGGGCTGGAGGCCTGAGGCAATGGCCTTAAGCACGGTAGTGTTGCGGGTTCCAATGAGTATAGGGACAATTTTGGGAATTTTTTCGAAATGATACTGAATGAATGGCAGCTGTACCTCGAGCGAGTGCTCCGGGCCATGTGCCTCATCCTTTTCAATGAACCACTTGTTGGTCGACTTGAGCTTGTCTCCGATTTCCCTGCTGACCTGCATAGTCCCCAGCGGAGTGATCATGTTCCCGGAGGTGAAGACGGCAGCACCCTCGAAGGCATACCTGTGGCTTACTCCGATAAGAAAGATGTTGTCATAGATTGCGTCTGCGGGCACTGCTGCAAATGCTTGCGCAGCCGTTCGCCCCGAATAGACATACCCTGCATGGGGCACCAGCAGTGCCACGACCTGCATACCAGGCT
>JBHEOU010000125.1:0-5515 GCA_046260645.1 Bacteroidales bacterium
GGGTAAAGGGTATCCTGTTGAGGTCCTCAGTCGTCAGGACGCTTCTTTCAAGTGCCACCTCCCAGGTGCGCGCGGTTTTCTCCCTCAGGTCGCTGTCGCTGATCCATTCAAGCTCGGGCCACAGTTTTTTTATCTCTTCGGTCATGGCGGGCTATTTTAGTTTTGCAATGATTGCGTCAGTCATCACTATGGCAGAGGCTGCTCCCATGTCAATTACCTCCTGTTTCCCGGTAAGCTTCATCATGTCATAGGTCTTCACCTTTCCCTCCTCTATCACTTCGGCAATTGCCTGGCGTATGCGGGTGGCTGTCGGCTTCTCATCTATATAGTCAAGCATCATACATGCTGATTCTATCATGGCAACCGGGTTCACTATAGGAATGCTGTAGCTGGCATATTTGGGTGCTGATCCGTGCGTGGGCTCGAACACGCCAATGCCATCTTCCGAGAACTGGGCGCTGCATGCAAAACCAAGGCCGCCTATAAGTCCGGCAAAGGCGTCAGAGACGATATCGCCGAACATGTTTCCGGCAACTATCACACCATAATCCTCGGGGTTCTTTGTGAGCCACATCATCTGTGCATCTATATTGGTATTCCAGAGCTGCACTGCCGGGAAATCGCTCTTCTGCATCTCCTTGGCTATCTTCCACATTAGTCCTGAAGTCTCGCGAATGACATTCGGTTTTTCGCATACGGTCACCGACTTGTATCCGAACTTCACTGCATACTCGAATGCTGCCCTGACAATCCGTTCCGTGTATTTCCAGGTAAAGATCCTGGTTGAGACAGCCAGTTCCTCTTTCGGGCACCACCCGAAGTTTTCACGGAACTTCGGGTGAGTCATGAGGGCATCATAAACCTGCTGGGGCGGGTTTGACCACTCTACTCCTCCGTAAAGGCCTTCTGTATTCTGCCTGAATATCACCACATCAACCATTGGTTCTTCAGGATTGCCATCTTTTCCGCGTCGGATGAAATTAAGGGGGTTGCCCTTATAGCTGCGGCATGGTCTTACGCAGATATCCAGTCCGAAGTGCTGTCTGAGTCCTACTATGGGGCTGCTGTAGGAATATCCCTTGCCCTGCAGGGCGGGTGACAGTTCGGCGGCGGCATCATCCTTGGGTTTGGATGTTATTGCACCAAAGAGCGCAATCTTATGTTCGGCTATCAGGTCAATGGTGCGTTGGGGCAGAGGATTGCCCTCATTGCACCAGAAGTCCCATCCGATATCTCCGTAAACATAATCAGCTTCAAATCCCGCCGCATCGAGGACGCGCACGGCCTGCTTCAGAACCACGGCACCTATACCGTCGCCCGGCAGTGCCACAATCGTACGTTTAGCCATAATTTTACCTGTATTTCTGTGTTTTTCGTTCGCCGTAAAAATATAGTTTTTATTGTGTTAAAAAAAAGAGTTTCAGCAGGTAAAATTCATAACTGTTGCGATGGAAAAAAACTATATTTGCCGCTTAACCTATATATCACATTTTTAATTCAGTAATAGGATGGGCGAATTAGGGGAGATGAAACCAAGAAGGGTATGGAGTTACTTTGAGGATATCTGCAGGATACCCAGGTTATCCAAGAATGAGGGGCGTATCAGGGAATACCTGCTTGATTTTGCGCGAGGTCATAATCTTGAGGCCAGGGAAGACAGTGTAGGAAATATACTTATAATCAGGGAGGCTGCTCCCGGCAAGGAGAAGGTAAGGACAGTTGTTTTGCAGAGCCATCTTGACATGGTTGGTGAGAAGAATGCCTCTCATCCGCATAACTGGGATACAGATCCTATTATCCCTGTCATCGACGGCAAGTGGGTCAGTGCCAGCGGTACGACTCTGGGTGCAGATGACGGCATTGGCATAGCTGCGCAGATGGCGGTTCTGACTGATCCATACCTGCAGTGCGGCCGCATCGAATGCCTCTTCACCGTTGATGAAGAGTCGGGTATGACGGGAGCGATAAACCTGAAGCCTGACTTCTTCACCGGGAGCATACTGCTGAATCTTGACTCTGAAGACGAGGGAATCCTGTTCATAGGATGTGCCGGAGGCATTGACACACAGGCAATACTACCCTATACTCCGGTAAAAGTAACCGCGGGTCACAGGGCAATGAACATCTCCGTCACCGGTCTTCACGGAGGTCATTCAGGGGATGAGATACACAAGGGATACGGCAACTCCATAAAGATTATTTCCAGGCTATTGCAGGATCTTGAAAAGAAGTACGGCATACTCATCAGCAACTTCAGCGGAGGTAACCTCCGCAACGCCATCCCGAGGGAGGCTTTTGTGACCGTCACGTTCAATCCGGCACATGAGGAGCAGATCCTTGCCGACACTGCCTCCTACAATCTGCTCGTCAGGGATGAGTTCGGCGCTCTTGAGCCTGATCTTAAAGTATCGGCTACTCCGGCCGACCTGCCGGAGACCGTCATTGACGCCACTACTCAGCACCGTCTTCTCGGGGCATTGAGCATAGTGCCTCACGGCGTGCTCGGGTGGTCAAAGGAGATTCCTGACCTCGTTGAGACATCAAGCAACCTGGCTACTATACGGCTTACAGGAGACAACACGCTTCATGTGGTCACTACGCAGAGAAGCTCGTCAGATGAGGAAAAGAACTATGCAGCCATGAAAGCCGAGGCAAGCTTTGACCTTGCCGGGGCGAAGGTCACCCATTCAGACGGCTACCCGGGCTGGAAGCCGAACATGAACTCAGAGATACTGAGGCTGATGATAGACTCATACCGCAAGCTCTTCGGCAAGGTGCCACAGGTGAAGGCTATTCATGCGGGGCTTGAATGCGGACTGATACTGGAAAAATACAGGGGAATTGACATGATATCCTTCGGGCCCACAATCAAGGGAGCGCATACTCCTGAGGAGAGGATAGAGATAGAGACGGTCCAGATGTTCTGGGATCTGCTCATCGATGTGCTGAGACACATCCCGGAAGAAAATTCCTAATCGTACTCTTCGAACTCATCGGCCGGGGCACCGCAGACAGGGCATGACCATCCGGGAGGAAGGTCATCGAAAGCGGTACCAGGCTCAACATCATTGTTCGGATCACCCGCAGCGGGGTCATAAATGTACCCGCAGACGGGGCACCTGTATCTCTTCATATGAATAATTATATAGGTTTATCTTTTTACTTTGTGAACGGCATCTATCACTGTGCCGTCAACCCACTTAATTGCGGCCACCACCCTCTCATCAAAGGCTGCATTTTCAGGTTTTCCGCAGATCTTTTCTGCAATCTCCTTCAGCTCTTCTATCGTCACCAGCGGCAGTCCCTTACCCCTGACAGAGTCTAACAGGTCCTGCCTGCGCGGGTTGATGGCAATACCCCTCTCAGTGATGATCACGTCAATCAGTTCACCCGGTCCGCACAGTGTGGTCACCTTGTCAACGATCACCGGAATCCTGTCGCGGAAGAGAGGAACGGGGAGGATGACATTCCGGGCATGGAGGCAGTTCTGCCACCCTCCTATCCCGTGCAGGAGGAGACCGTCAGAGTGCGTCACCACGTTGCCATTGAAGCCGGTATCGATCTCAGTTGCGCCCAGGATCATTATATCCATCATCGTGGTCAGGTTCCCCTTCGAATGATAGTTGTATGCGTTGAAGACGGAGTAAGGTATATGGTTCAGGTTTTTCTCAACCGATTCAACGGCATCAAGGTCAAAAGCCTGTGCATCGAGGATATAACCCATCTGTCCCTCTTCCAGCATCTGCACCATGTATTTGGTGCTGCCTCCGAAGCCGAAGCTGCATTTCCAGCCCTTTTTCCTGAGCATCTCGTGCACGAAGACCGCAATGGCGAGGCTGGTGCCTCCGGCTCCTGCCTGCATGGTCACACCGTTGCGCAGCAGGCCTGACTTTTCAAGGAATGATGCTGTCAGCTCTGCAATCAGCAGTCTGTCAGGACTCTTGGTTATCTGTGTTGTGCCGGAGACTATCTTTTCCGGGATGCCGATCTTGTCAACCACCACCACACAGTCGACGTAATTGCCCTCTATCTCCATGGGGAAGCAGGGCAGGTCAACAAGATTATCAGTTACAATGATCACCCTGTCGGCATACATGTAATCGGCCTTGGCATATCCCAACACTCCAGTGGCCGATTGACCGCCTGTTCCCCTGGCGTTGCCGAAGGCATCGGCAGCCGGGGCTGCCAGCACGGCTATATCTATCTTCACCTCGCCGTCCTGTATGGCCTGAACCCTTCCTCCGTGCGATCTGAGCACAGCCATTCCCTTCATTCTGCCTTCCGAGACGAACATCCCGAGAGGGCCGTTCATGCTTCCTTCAATACGGTTGATGGTCCCGTTTTCAAGGTATTCTATCACCGGGTCATTGCATGGGAAAGATGCTGACGGGAGCCACACAAGATCCTTAATGCCCTTTTCGGAGGCTATCCGGAAGATCTGGTTGCTTACCAGGTCGCCGTCGCGAAGGTGATGATGTGTTGATATGGTCATGCCGTCCTTCAGGCCGCAGCGTTCAAGAGCCTCACTGAGTGAAGAGACCACCTTGTTGTTATCACCGGGGTAATCGATGCAGGTGGGTATTGGCGGTGCATATTTCCTTCCTTCAGGGCGGTGTTTGCCAACACCCCTGAACGGAACGGCTTTAGTGCCGTTTATCTCATCCGGCACCATGCGGCCGGCAGCATTCTTAACCATTTTCATGACCAGGTCTGCATTTATGTTATTGCTTTGCTTCTGCTTCGGCCCAGTTTTCGGCCAGCAGGCCCAGCCTGACGGCCAGGGTTATTGTCTTCTCTGCCCTCGCCACCACCGGTGGGTCAATCATCTTTGTGCCGAGAGCCACCACTCCAAGTCCCTTCTGCAGGGCCTCGCGGAAGGCTGCCACTATTTTTTTTGCCTTTTCAATCTCATCAGCAGTGGGAGAAAATCCCTCCCTGATCACGGCTATCTGGCGCGGGTGGATGCATCCCATTCCTTCAAAGCCCATAGACTTTGAGTTGATCACGTTATCAAGCAGCCCCTCCATATCACCAACGTCTGAGAAGACGGAGTCTATAGGCTGTATTCCGGCGGCTTTGGCTGCCACCACCAGGCGGTTCCTGGCATAGAGTGACTCTCTGCCCTCCTTCGTGCGCTGCACACCCAGGTCAGCTGTATAATCCTCCAGTCCTATCGCCATGGCAACCACCGAAGTGGCGGCAGTGGCTATGTCATAAGCTCTCTCTACTCCTGCGGCACTCTCAATGATGGGCATCAGGAAGACAGTTCCGTCCTGAGACTCCCTCCTCTTTATCTCCCTGATCTTCTCATCTACCTTCCTTACCGTCTCAGCTGTTTCGCATTTGGGGATCAGTACCAGGTGGACATTATGGGGGATCACATACTCAAGATCGTCCAGTCCCCGTTCGCCCTGGTTGATACGTACCATCCGTTCGGCACCGTAAAAGTCAACAGCCCGCAGAGCATTTCGCACAAGAAGCCTTGCCTCGTCTTTTCTGTCCGGGGCGACGGAAT
>JBHEOU010000126.1:0-436 GCA_046260645.1 Bacteroidales bacterium
GCTGGGAACAAGACTCAATTTTGCAACCACCAACAAAGCCGATTACATTGACTATACCAATATCTTCAGCGGGGCAGAACGACAGCTCATTACCGAGAATTTCCAGGGGGGCAAGATAACCTCCATCTTCGGAGGAGGAGAGGTTGACCTTACAAGATCATCACTTGCTCCGGGTGAGAGCGTAATTGAAATTACCTGTATATTTGGAGGGACAACTATAATCGTACCTGAAAGCTGGAATGTGATCCTTGATGTCACACCCATCCTCGGAGGATCCTCTGACGCAAGGAAAATAAGAGGTGATGTGATCAAGGACAATACCAGGTCACTGGTTATCAGAGGAACAGTTATTTTCGGAGGGGGAGAGATAAAAAGCTATAAGTAGTATATGAAGCATCCGTTACTGGAAAGCAAAACAAGGTTACTTATATGGTGG
>JBHEOU010000126.1:446-5475 GCA_046260645.1 Bacteroidales bacterium
GGCCAGTCACTTCTTATTCATTTCGTCTACGGCGGCAAGGCAGACATGGCTGTCTCCGATGGTTTTATCTCCATGGTTATTTTCGGACTCCTTGGCCTTGCCATATGGTTCCCGGTGCGATTCCTGATCCGTGATGACAACCAGCTCTACTCCTCAGTATTCAATATCCTTCTTACCGGCTCACTGACCATTATATTCTGGCTCCTGGTGCCGAGGTTAATCGTCAGGGCTTTAGTGTCAGAGAAGATAGATTATGAAATCTTCTGGCACTCATCACTGGTTTTCAGGGCTACCGCCGGCATACTGGTATTCTTCATGATTGTGCTTGTGTATTATCTGTTCCTCAGCGCCTCCCGCCTTGCAGAGAAGGCTAAACGACAGGCACAGCTGGAGACACAGGTGCGCGAGGGGGAGCTCAAGATGCTGCGCTCACAGATAAATCCTCACTTCCTCTTCAACAGCCTTAACTCAGTGAGTTCTCTCACCGTAACCGACCCCCTCAAAGCCAGGGATATGATAGTCAAGCTGTCTGACTTCATGCGCTATTCGCTCTCATCAAGGAATGAACAGCCGGTAACTCTGCAGACCGAGATGGAGAGCCTCAGGCTCTACCTGCAGATAGAAAAGGTGAGGTTCGGCGACCGTCTTGTCATTGAAGAGGAGATAGAGGAGGTGTGCCTCGAGGCACTCATGCCGGGTATGCTGCTTCAGCCACTCTATGAGAATGCGGTCAAGCACGGGGTCTATGAATCAACCGAGGAGGTGGTCATCAGAACCAGTGTGAAAAAGGAAAACGACATGGTGGTGATATCCGTCTCCAACAATGTCGATACAGATTCGGTGGTGACAAAAAAAGGGGCAGGCATAGGTCTTAAGAACGTAAGCAGCAGGCTTGAACTCTTCTTCGGCGACACCGGCCAGATTGACATAAACCGCACAGAAGACAGCTTTAACGTGACACTAAGGTTTCCCTTCCGGAAGACATGAACGATATTTCATCATAACGGCATGAAAAAGATTAGAGCACTGATCATTGAAGATGAAGCCCCGGCCAGGGAGCTGATAAAATTTATGCTGAAGGACCACCCGGAGATAGAGATAGCGGGAGAGTGCGGCGACGGGTTCTGCGGAGCACGTGAGATAAAGGAGAAGCACCCTGACCTGATCTTCCTCGATATCCAGATGCCGAAGCTGACAGGGTTTGAACTGCTCGAGGTAATTGACGAGAAGCCCGAGGTGATATTCACCACAGCCTTTGACCAGTATGCAATCAGGGCTTTTGAACTGAACGCCGTCGATTACCTGCTGAAACCCTTCTCAAAGGAGCGGTTTGACGATGCCCTCGCCAAGGCGGTAAAACGCATTGACAAAGAGACCCCCGAGCCGGAAAAAATCGAAAAGCTGGTGGCGTCAGTCTCTGAGGCGGAAGGATACCTGACAAGAATCGTATTCAGAAAAGGGGCGGGCATAAAGATTATTCCGCTGAACAATGTCTCTTACCTCGCGGCAGAGGATGATTATGTGATGATTTATTACAGTGAGGGGAAGGCCCTGAAGCCCAAGACGATGAGATACTATGAGGAGCACCTCCCTCCGGGCCTCTTCCTGAGAGTCCACAGGTCATACATGGTAAACGTGGAGCATATCACCCGCCTTGAGCCCTACAGCAAGGATAACTATGTGGCAATATTGAAGTCAGGTGAAAAGATCCCCGTAAGCCGTACCGGATATAAGATGCTGAGGGAAAAACTCAGCTTCTAGTCATGTGCCTTAAGCCTGTTGCACCGCGGCCAGCGCCTTAACAGGCTGCTGCCCTGACGGTACCTCCTGAAAATAAACCCGGGAACAGGGTCATACCCGTGAGTGCCTCCCGGCCTGCACCTCAGGATACGATCTGTTGAGATGACGACACCCTTAAATGGACCGTGCATCCTTAAAGCCTCAATTGCAAACTGCGAGCATGTTGGAACATGACGGCACGAGGCAGGTGTCCAGGGTGATATGAACCACCGGTAAAACCAGACAGGTAAAAGCAGTAAAAAAGATAATATCTTTGCCCACGTGCTTTGCATCGGGTTCAAAGATAAGCTGAATTGGCATGACAAAATGACTCCTTTTCAGAACAAATTGAAGATGGCAGATGTTTTGAATGAATGACAGAGACTAAAAGAACAGGAAATTAATGGAGACAATGTTTTTACACAACGGAATCTACTGGATCATATTTATAGTGTTCATGATCCTGAGCTGGATTGTCAGCGCGAGGCTGAAATCAAAATTCAGGCAATATTCGAAGATGCCTATAGCCAGCGGGATGACTGGCCGTGATGTGGCTGAAAAGATGCTGCGTGACAACGGGATCAGCGATGTTACGGTACACAGCGTGGCCGGCGAGCTTTCCGACCATTATAATCCATTGAAAAAGACCATCAACCTCAGCCGTGATGTTTACTCAGGCGCCAGTGTGGCAGCTGCCGCGGTGGCAGCTCATGAAACAGGGCATGCGCTTCAGCACGCACAATCATATGCATGGCTTGGCCTGAGATCGAAGCTTGCTCCGGCAGTGGGGTTTGCCTCCAACTGGATTCAGTGGGTGCTTATTGCAGGACTGGTTCTTCTGAACTCCAGACCGGAGATATTGCTTATTGGCATTGCATTGTTCGCCATCACCACTCTGTTCAGCCTTATAACCCTGCCCGTGGAGATCAACGCATCAAAGAGGGCGCTGGCATGGCTGTCTGATGCAGGTATAACCTATTCGGGAACGCATGACAAGGCCCAGGATGCACTGAAGTGGGCTGCATACACCTATGTCATCGCAGCGCTGGGCTCACTGGCAACGCTCATCTACTACATAATGATTTTCCTGGGGGCCAGGGACTGACAGGCAGAGGGATTCTCTCCTATCTCCCTTCAACATAGAGGAATTTAGTCCTCTTAACCAGGTACCTGATGACACCCCAGAACAGGAGTGCCGCAATCAGCAGTGTCACATACATGGGTTCCAGGTAAACCCTTCCGGTGACTGCAATATTCCGGAAGAGGTCAAGGAGTGCAAAAACAATGAATAGGTTGGCAATGCTGTTGTATTCCCGCTTCAGGACATTCCTGATTGAGAACGGCAGTTTTGATTTTACGTAGTGCCTGAACCCGGGGATCACCGTCTTTACCCTGAATGCCCAGGTATCATATGTCTCACCGAACTTGCGGCGCAGGTACTGTTCCTCGGCAAAAATGATCCGCTCATAATAGAGCCAGTAAGCGAGTACAAAGATAATAATGACCCACACCGACCTGAGGAAAAGGACCGGGCCAAGCCACATGAGGAAGTTACCCACATAAAGCGGATGGCGAATGACGGAGTATATGCCAGTTGTATTGAGTTCATCAGCAAGCTGGTCTATTACATTGCGCCCCGAGGTGTTTCGCGGAACATAGCCCACAGTATATGACCTGAGAAGCTCCCCGGCAACAGAGACCAGTATGCATGTTATCTCCCAGGTGTAGTTGAAATAGATTACGCTGCGATTGGCTATGAAGAGATATGAAACTGCAAGAGCCAGGATTACTACGGGCAACCAGCTTCTCCTTCTGAACAGCCAATTGCCTGATTTCTCAAGTTCATGGACTAGTGACATACTTTAGGTTTATTCCGTAAAAGTATTAAAATTTCATCATATAATAATTGATTTAATTTGTATGATGGAACCTCCATGTATCACATTATTATTTACTTGTATATGTGTGTGCTAACACATGAAGGTTTCAGAAACTATACTTAACCCTCAGAAAGCCCGCGTTGATCCGGGTCCTTTCACCGGCAATTTCACTGTTGAAATGCTGCCACACAAATGAAAAACCGACGTTCTCGGCCATTGAGAATTCAACTGAAGGGCCGGCATACCAACCATGCAGGTCAGGATACCATATGGCTGACAGTGATATATTTAAAAGAGGCATGGGAGTCCAGGTCACCTGGCCCACAGCGCTGAATTCCGAGAATGCCAGCTGGTCGGCTTTAAGGGTTCCGTCGTAGAGCAGTGAGAAATTACTCAGGACAAGAGGATTGTTTGAATACATCACCTGTGCAAGGGCGGAGACCCTGTCCGAGAAAACCTTATCTACCCCTGCAGTTGCAATTATGGTACTTCTGTCCTGTGGCGTGTCCGGCAACGACCGGAACCAGGTTGCCTCGCCACGGATGCTCCATGATCCTATCGCCCCTGACCATCCGGTGCCTGCCGTGAAATACTCCTGATCGGTCTCACCTGCCAGGAACTGGAGATCGGTACTGAAAAGGCTGAACCGATACAGTGCTGCCGCTGAAAGCTTTCCCTCACTGTTGAGTTTGACAACTGCTTCAACAGCCGAGGATGGCCCTGTGGCATAGACAGCCCTGACGGCATCGCTCCCGGGCCTCTCTATGTAGTCAAAATCAAAGAATGAGTAGGTGTTGAAAATGTCATTGGGATTCCATACCAGGGCCTGGCTCCAGTTTATCCGCTGGCGGCCGGCGGTGATCTGAAAACGGCCGGCGGTGAAGTCGATCCAGGCCCTGTCAATCATTGTATTCAGGACATAAGATGTTCCGTCGGAGATATTCCATGACATGTCGATCCATCCGTGATCGGCGGAGATGCCCGGCGCATAGCCGGGGTCGAGACGAACCATGTCACCGGTTATGAACCTGTTCCTCATTTCAACGGCTATGGTGATTCTGCTTCCCGGATAAGCTTTGAAATTCAGCCTGTTATGCAGCATGGTACTGTTGATCCAGGTCTCTGACGGCTTTTCAAACATGGCAGTGTGGAGCCATGAGGCATACCCGCCAACGGATACCCTGACAGGGTTCTTCATGGCATCTGAGTCATCTGATTGCCGGCTGCCTGTCACTTGTGTGTCTCCCGCGAGCCCGCTGCTGCTCACCTGTGCATCACCCTGAAGCCCGCCAATGGTGTCCTGTGAGTATCCTGAGACAGCGACGGCTGTCAGTGCAATGACAGTCAGGAGTAATCTGTTCATGAAGAAT
>JBHEOU010000127.1:0-5462 GCA_046260645.1 Bacteroidales bacterium
CTAAATTTCTCCTATGAAAAGATATTTTCTCACATTCATCATTGCTGCCGCTGTTTCGGCTTCTCTTTCATCACAGGAACTAAAGACTCCCGAACAGTTCCTGGGTTACCCTCCGGGCGAACAGTTCACTTTTCAGCATTCTCTAACAGACTATTTCAGGCATGTTGCTGATGCCAGTCCCCGGGCCGTATACCTGCAGTACGGTGAGACGTGGGAAGGGAGGCCCCTGAGCGTCTGCATTGTCTCATCTCCGGAAAACCTCGCCATGCTTGAGCAGATCAGGCTCTCGAACCTCCAACGCACAGGACTGGCTGATGGCATGCCGGAGGTTGAATCGTTACCCATAGTCTGGCTTGCCTACAGTGTTCACGGATCTGAGCCGGCAGGGGCCGAAGCTTCGATGAAAGTGCTGCATGCACTTGTAGCTGAGGAGTATGACGGTGCGGGTGAATGGTTGAAGAATATGATCATCATCATCGATCCGTGCCAGAACCCTGACGGACGCGATCTCTTTACCTCCAGGTATTTAAGAGCCCAGGGGTGGCCGCCCAGCAGTGACCCGAACGCCTGGGAACATAACCAGGGATGGCCTTCGGCACGACTGAACCATTACCTGTTTGACCTCAACCGCGACTGGAGCTGGCACGTGCAGAGAGAGACACAGGCCCGCATGAAGCTCTACAACAGGTTTATGCCTCATGTTCATGCCGACTTCCACGAGATGGGATCAGGCAGCACATATTTCTTTCCCCCGGGGGCAGAGCCATGGCATGAGGTAATCACCCCCTGGCAAAGAGAATTCCATGCTCTGACCGGGAAGAAGGCATCCGGCTTGTTTGATGCTTCCTACCGTCTTTACTACACCAAAGATAATTTTGACCTCTTTTGTCCCAGCTTCGGTGACACATGGCCACTCTTCAACGGCGCCATGGGCTATACCCTGGAACAGGGCGGCGGTGCTCAGGCAGGCCTGGCGCTACGGCGTGACGACATTGACACCCTTACGCTGGCACAACGCGTTGAGGGTCATTTCCTCGCCTCTATGGCCGTGCTCTCTGCCGCTGACGAGAACCGCGAGAGACTTCTCAGGGAATTTTATGAATTCTTCCGCAGCGGAGCGGAGAAACCCCCTTCAAAGTACAAAACGATTATTATCAAGGGAACCGCTGACGCCGCTTCCCTGAACTCATTGAAACAGCTACTCGCAAGCAACCAGATAAGGTATGACACCCCGCGTGTCACGGGAAAGAAGATCACCGCCTGGGACTACCGGGCTGGCAAGCCGGCAAGCCTTACAGTGGAAAAGAATGACATCATTGTAAGTGCCTACCAGCCTCAGACCAGGCTGATGCAGGTATTATTCGAGCCGGAATCGAAGTCATCTGATTCAATCAGTTACGACCTGACGGCGTGGGCACTGCCCTACGTCTACAACGTCGAGGCCTACGCTTCAGAGGAGCGACTGCCGGTAGCCGATGCCGAAGAAAAACCAGCGGCCACTGCAGATCTGCTGCCCGATACCCTGCGCCCCTACGCTTATGCTGCCCCGATGAGTGGCTTCAATGAGCTGAAGTTCATGGCGCAGTTGTATAAAGCAGGACTAAACGTTAGATTCTCCCTCAAGCCCTTCACAGCTGCAGGCACCTCCTTCAGCCGCGGATCGGTGATAGTGGCACGCGGAGATAACAGAAACAACCAGCAGTTTGATGCAAAAGTACGTGCCGCCGCTGCCGCCAGCGGCGTGATACCGCAAAAACTTTCCGGAGGCATGGTGACATCGGGAAAGGACCTCGGTTCCGACTACTCGCCCGTGAAAAACGGGCCGGCGATCGCCCTCGTCGGTGGCCAGGGTACATCACAGGCATTCGGGGAGATCTGGTACTTCATGGAGAGAGAACTTGAGTACCCGGTGACGGTGATAGACGTCGAAGACCTCAAAAATTCCGTACTTACCGATTATGATGTAATCATTCTTCCCGGAGGAACGCTCACTGAATCAAAGGACAAGATCATGGCCTTTATCTCCGACGGAGGCCGGGTGATTGCCATAGAGAAAGCAATTGAACTCTTCAAAACGGACAAGACCACCGGCCTGGGAAAGGCCCTCGAAGCAAAGGAGACTGAGGAAAAGAAAAGCACAAAGTACACCGGCGCAGACACCACCCTCCTCAGGAGATATGAAGACCAGCGCCGCATAACCGCTACGGAGAGGTCTGCAGGAGCAATATTCAGGGTAACCCTCGATGAGACCCACCCCTTTGCATTCGGGATGGGAACAGAGTGGTTCATGATGAAGAGAAACGAAGGTCTGCCATACCTTGAAAAGGGTGCCAACATCGGGTATATAACAGATAATCAGCCTATGGCAGGCTTTGCGGGTTACAAGTTCCGGCAGAAGGTGAAGAATACAGGTGTCATTGTATCGGAGAACATTGGAAAGGGAACAGTGGTATACCTCTCGGACGACCCCTACTTCAGGGGATACTGGAAGAGCGGAAGGGTACTGCTGGGAAACCTCGTTCTCAGATGAAACCCGCAGCCGGCGACGGGTAAAACCTTGATACGCCCGATCACATGAACTGAGCTTAACTTATGAACCAATAGATTACGGATGCAAAATCTCCTGAACAGGTTTCTTGATTATACCCGCTTTGACACCAGTCCTGACGAAGCTAATTCTGCGTCACCCTCATCTGTCCGGCAAATGCTCTTCGCCGAGAGGCTGGCGCACGAACTGGAGCAGGCCGGGCTCTCTGACGTGACGCTTGACGGAAACGGCTACCTCATGGCCACACTACCTGCAAACACCCAGTCAATACACCCCGTCGTGGGTTTTATCGCCCATATGGATACCAGTCCGGAAGCACCATCGGGAAACGTCAATCCGTTGGTGCACAATGACTATGACGGAGGGGATATTGTACTTAATCAGGATAGTGGGATAATCCTTTCGCCTGATGATTTCCCGGAGCTTGCCCGATACAGGGGACAGACTATTATAACCTCTGACGGAATGACTCTCCTTGGAGCGGATGACAAGGCAGGCGTTGCAGAGATAGTAACGGCAATGGAATACCTTGTGGCACACCCTGAGCTGAAGCACGGGACGATAAGAATTGCTTTCACTCCTGACGAGGAGATTGGCAGGGGTGCTGACCACTTTGACGTCAGGGCCTTCGGTGCCAGTTATGCCTACACCCTCGACGGCGGCGGCATAGGTGAGCTGGAATATGAGAATTTCAACGCTGCCGCTGCCACCGTGACCATCAGGGGCCGCGGTGTGCACCCGGGTACAGCGAAAGATACCATGATCAATTCCATCATACTCGCCCGGGAACTTGATGCCCTCCTCCCCCAGGGTGAGAGGCCTGAGCACACCTCAGGCTACCAGGGTTTTTTCCATCTCTATGACATCAGAGGGTCCGTCGAAGAGACCGTAATGAAGTATATCATAAGGGATCATGACCCGGTCAGGTTCAGCGACAGGAAGAAGATACTGAGCGCTGCCGCTGCGGAGATAAAAAAGAGTCACAGGGGAGCAGAGGTTATCGTAGGCCTTAAGGACCAGTATTTCAATATGAAGGAGATAATTGAGGCCAATTATCACATCGTGGAAGAGGCCGTCAGGGCATATCGAAAGGCCGGTATTGAGCCGGTGATAAAACCTGTCAGAGGCGGCACTGACGGCGCCAGGCTCTCATTCATGGGGCTTCCCTGCCCAAACCTCTTTACCGGCGGACATAATTACCACGGACGGTTTGAGTATATACCGCTCCAGTCGATGGAAAAAGCCGTTGAAGTCATTGTAAATCTTTGTATATCAGATAATAATACCAAAAAATGAAAACCTTCCTCTACCCGTTGATGGCCCTGGCTATCCTTGTCGCCTCCTGTGCCGGCGGCGATGAGCTCAAAAGAGCCTCAGAAACCATTACCGCCGATGAACTGCGCGAATACACCCGAACTCTGGGAGCGGACTCTTTCATGGGTCGACAACCCTTCACTCCCGGCGAGGAGATAACCGTAACCTGGCTATCAGGGGAACTGGAGAGGATTGGCTTCCGGCCAGCCTTCGGCGATAGCTGGTACCAGGAGGTGCCGATGGTGGAGATCACCACGGTGGTCGACGGGAAGGTGATTATCTCCTCGGGGAAGAATAGAATTGAGCTGTCAGCGCCTGATGACATTGCCATTGAATCACCATCGATGAAGCAGGTTGTGGTGCTTGATGAGATTCCCATTGTCTTCTGCGGATTCGGCATTGTGGCTCCCGAACAGGGATGGAATGATTACGCCGGCGTTGATGTCAAGGGCAAATGCGCAGTAGTACTGGTAAATGACCCCGGACTCTATACGGGTGACACAACCCTGTTCAAGGGTCGCACGATGACCTACTACGGGCGCTGGACCTACAAGCATGAAGAGGCGGCCAGGCAGGGGGCTGCAGCAATAATCATAATACACGAGCCGCTGGGCGCAGGCTATGACTACTCAATCCCGAGGAAAAGCTCCATCTCTCCCGGATTGTATATGGAACAGACTGAGGGAGACATAACCCCGTGCCCTGTGACCGGATGGTTAAGCGCGGAGAGTGCGTCGCGGATACTGAGTACGGAGGGTTTTGATGTTGAAAAACTGAGGGACGAGGCGTGCCAGGCTGGCTTTAAGGGATTTGAGCTGGGCTCTTCCTTATCAATGAAACTGATGAACAGCCAGGTGAAAAACAGCTCGGTTAATGTGGCAGGCATCCTTCCCGGAAGTGTACACCCTGAAGAATGTGTGGTTGTCTCCGCACACTGGGACCATTTCGGCATCGGTGAAGCTGAAAACGGTGATTCAATATATAACGGCGCCGTGGATAACGGCACCTCAATGGCATGGGCCCTGGAGATCGGGGAGGCATTCGCTTCAATGAAAAAACGACCGGAACGGTCAGTGATTATCTTATTCCCGACAGCCGAGGAGCAGGGACTGCTCGGGTCATCATGGTTCGCAGCAAATCCTCCCGTTGAACCTGAAAACATCATCGCCTGCTTTAATAACGATCTGTTGCTTCCTATCGGAAAGATGAAAGATATCATGGTAACCGGCTACGGCCAGTCGGAACTTGATGATTTGCTTGCAGAGGCTGCAGCTGCACAGGACCGTTACCTCATGCCAGACCCCAACCCCGAGACAGGAATGTACTTCCGGTCAGATCACTTTCCGTTCGCCCTCATCGGGGTGCCATCACTCTTCGCAAGAGGCAATTGCGACAGCAGGGAGTTCGGGAAAGAGTGGGCCGCGGAAAGGGAGAGGGAATACCTCACCAAAATGTACCATAAACCGGCCGACAACTACTACCCCGAAATGAACTTTAAGGGTATTGAAGAAGATTCAAAAGCCATCTTTGAAGTGGCATTTAAAATAACAACCAGTGATATAAGACCCGGATGGAAGCCCGGATCAGAGTTCGCAAATAT
>JBHEOU010000128.1:0-815 GCA_046260645.1 Bacteroidales bacterium
CATAGACAAACAGGCCGTGGGCGTGGCCCTGCTCGATGTCTCCACGGGTGAGTTTTTTGTCACCGAGGGCGATACTCCCCATGTTGAACAGGTGCTTAATAACTTCCAGCCGCGCGAGGTGCTGTTTGAAAAGAGAAAATCAGAACTGTTCCGCGAAAGATTCGGGAGCAGGTTTTACACATACAAGCTTGACGACTGGATCTTCACTCCGGAGACTGCCACTGAAAGGCTGCTGAAGCAGTTCGGCACAACCTCCCTGAAAGGATTCGGGATACATGGCCTTCCTCATGGCATCGTTGCAGCCGGAGCCATCCTTTACTACCTTGACATGACCAGGCATGAGAACCTTGGTCACATTAACCGGATATCACGCATCGAAGAGGAGAAGTATGTCTGGCTCGACCGGTTCACGGTGCGCAATCTTGAGCTCTTCCATTCGCCTTACGAGGGAGCGAAGACGCTTATAGACATCGTTGACCGGACCCTCTCGCCCATGGGCGGGCGCATGATGAAGAGGTGGATCTCCCTTCCCCTTAAGGATACGGCCGTGCTTAACACCAGGCTTGATATCGTGGAGTTCCTGATAAGAGACAAAGGTATCAGTGAGGCTATGGAAGGGCTCATCAGGGAGGTGGGAGACCTCGAACGTCTGTTGAGCAAGGCGGCCGTGGGTCGCGTTACCCCCAGAGAGGTGGCCCAGGTACGCAGGGCCCTGACAGCAATAGGAGATCTGAAGAGACTGTGTGCTGAAAGTGGCTGTCAGCCGCTTGTCTCGCTGGCCTCAGGTTTTGATCCGTGTCCCGAGCTCTCAGAGA
>JBHEOU010000128.1:825-5399 GCA_046260645.1 Bacteroidales bacterium
CTCAGAGATCATTGGCCGTACGCTTACGCCTGACCCGCCTGTAGCTATAAACAAGGGCCAGGTGATCGCCGAAGGTATCTCACAGGAGCTTGATGAACTGAGGAACATCTTCTACGGAGGCAAGGATTACCTTAACGACCTGCAGCAGCGGGAGAGCATCAGGACAGGCATCACCTCACTGAAGATAAGCTATAACAATGTCTTCGGGTATTATATTGAAGTACGCAATACGCATAAGGACAAGGTGCCTGCCGAATGGATACGCAAGCAGACCCTTGTGAGTGCGGAAAGATATATCACTGAGGAGCTGAAGGAGTATGAGAGCAAGATACTGGGGGCTGGAGAGAAGATTCTGGCGCTTGAGATATCGCTCTTCAATGATCTGGTGCTGTCGCTCACGCCCTACATAGCCCTCATGCAGGCTGACGCCGCTGCTGTTGGGCGGCTCGACTGTCTCCGCTCGTTTGCCGTTATCTCGGATGAGTATGGTTATTCAAGACCGGCTCTTGACGACAGTCACGTGCTGGACATCAGGGATGGACGTCACCCGGTTATAGAGAGGCAGCTTCCCCCTGATGATCCGTATGTGCCCAATGACGTCTGGCTTGATAACGATAAGCAACAGGTGATAATACTGACCGGGCCCAACATGTCAGGTAAGTCGGCGCTGCTGCGGCAGACTGCGCTGATTGTCATCATGGCCCAGGCAGGCTGTTTCGTCCCGGCCCGGGAGGCGCGCATAGGCATCATAGACAAGATATTTACCAGGGTGGGCGCCTCTGACAACCTGTCGCTTGGTGAGTCTACCTTCATGGTCGAGATGAACGAGGCGGCAAGCATCCTGAACAACCTGTCCGACCGCAGCCTGATACTGCTTGATGAGATAGGCCGCGGTACAAGCACCTATGACGGCATATCCATAGCGTGGGCCATGGTCGAATATATCCATGAGTACAGGCATAAGGCCAAGACCCTGTTCGCCACTCACTATCATGAGCTCAATGAGATGGAGAACACTTTTGCGAGGGTAAAGAACTACAATGTATCCATCAGGGAGCTTGACAACAGGGTGATTTTCCTCCGCAAGCTGAAGAGAGGTGGCAGTGAGCACAGCTTCGGTATACATGTGGCGCGGATGGCGGGCATGCCTAAGAGTGTGGTGGGGCGTGCCAATGAGATTTTGAAACTGCTGGAGGAGGGGCGCGGCGGCAATAACCTGGGTAAACCTGTTGATGAGATTGACGTTCACCGTGAGGGGTACCAGCTGAGCATCTACCAGCTTGACGACCCGGTGCTGAAACAGATACGCGACGAGCTGATGGGTCTTGATCTTGACAACCTGACACCGATGGAGGCCCTGAACAAATTGTATAATATCCGCAAATTATTGAAATAATACGCCGATCGGTATACATTATGGTAACGACAGGGTAAATTCATGCCATAAACATCATTTGTTTTTTATGATGAAAAAAATATTAAATTTGCAGTCACAATTGCGGGAATAGCTCAGTTGGTAGAGCACGACCTTGCCAAGGTCGGGGTCGCGAGTTCGAGTCTCGTTTCCCGCTCAGAGACATAAAGGAGGCACCCGCTTCCTTTTTTTTATGAAGCATAAAAAGGGAAACGCCCACTGAAGGGCGTTTCTTTTTAGTGACGGTGTCGGTTAGGGACGCCGGTGTATGATGATTGTATTGACTTCTATTTGACGGGTCCCCATTCAATGAGTATACCGTCCCTGAAATAGAGATATTTCTTTGAGTAGATCCACTCCTCATCAATGCTCTGGTCGACGTACATGCGATTGATCTGTATCGGTTTTCCCCAGCTGTCACGTGCCATATCGGAGTTGACTCCCTTCCAAACC
The DNA here is from genome assembly GCA_046260645.1 of Bacteroidales bacterium. GTDB lineage: Bacteria > Bacteroidota > Bacteroidia > Bacteroidales > VadinHA17 > SR-FBR-E99. Next base: position 2,693 of record JBHEOU010000128.1, read on the forward strand.
TTATGCTGGTAGAGACGTTTGCCTATGTCTATTCCGTATTTATTTACAAGCATCTCATACCTGTCTTCAGGGGCATAGTACTCCTGCTCCCCGGCCTGCTGCTGTGGTTGTGCCTGCTGCGCCTGCTGTTGTGGCCAGGCTACAGGCTGTTCTGATGCTGCCGGCTGGTTTGATGCCCGTGCCGGCTCAGCGTTGAGTACCCGTTTGACTGCTTCAAGCCTGTCAGACTTGACAAAACCATCAGCGCCATCAAAAAATACCCTTGTGAAAACTGAATCGGGCGTTACCACCTCTACAGTGCTGCCGTCAGGGATGATAGTAATTACCGAGGTAAGGTCATCCTTGTCGCCGAAGAGCCTGACGGCCCCTTTGGTGGTTGCTAAAGGCAGTTCCTGTGCGATTACTGTGATGCCCATAAACAGTATGAGCATTGAAGCCATAATTTTCTTCATGGTGTTGTGTTATTTATGATTGGTTATGATCAAAAACCGTACCACCATCATTTTTTCCGTACGATCATCAGTCCGTCTCTCAGCGGCAGCACTATTTTTTCAACGCGGTGATCTTTGCGGACCTTCTCATTGAACATCACTACTCCCTTTGTCTGCGGGTCTTTCAGCGCCTCACCGCTTTCGATCTTGCCTCCCCAGAGGACGTTGTCGGCCAGGATGAATCCGCCCTTACGAACTCTGGTAAATACGAGGTCGTAATATTCGCTGTACTCACGCTTGTCGCCGTCAATGAATACCAGGTCGAAGGTCTGGTTCAGGGAAGGTATCACCTCCTGGGCTCTTCCGGTATGGAGTGTCACCCTGTCAGCTACTCCTGCCAGGGCGAAATAATGTGTGCTCATCTCGTTGAGCTCATCGTTCATCTCAATAGTGTGAAGTTGTCCGCCGTTCTTCAGTCCCCGGGCCAGACAGATGGCTGAGTACCCGGTGTAGGTGCCTATCTCAAGTATGTGTGAAGGATGGATCATATATGAGAGCATCTCCAGAAATTTCCCCTGGATATGTCCCGAGACCATGTTCGGGTTAACCACATAAAGGTGTGTCTGCCTGTAGAGCTCCTCAAGCACCTTATCTTCAGGGGTGCTGTGCTCCCTGATATATCGGTCAAGATCTTTCTCCATTCTGCCTGTATATTAAAGTTGAGAGCGATGATTTGTCGAAGACGATGCCGGCTGTCTCAGAGAGCTCCGCGGCGGTCACTGCATCGATCTTACGGAAGATCTCCCCCATGCTGTCGATGCGGTCAAATATCAGCAGGCTCTTACCCAGGCTGAGCATGAGACTCTCGTGGTTCTCGTATGCCCTGGCGAGGTAGCCTTTTATCTGGTTCTTCGCCCTGGTAAGCTGAAGAGTACCCAGCGGCTGGCGCCTCAGCCTGTCAAGCTCCGCATGAGTGAGCGAGATGCTTTTTGCCAGGTTACGGTTGTCTGTTCCGAAGTAGATGGTTACAAGCCCGGTGTCAGTATAAGGATTGTACACTGACTCGACATTGTATGCATATCCGCGTTTTTCGCGGAGCGAGAGGTTAAGGCGTGAGTTCATCCCCTGTCCGCCAAGGATGTTATTAAGCATGAAGAGTCCCATCCGGCGGCTGTTGTGAAGGTCGTAGGCAATGTTGCCTATGATGCAATGGTTCTGAAAGGTGTCCATCTTCTTTTCAGCGGCAACAGGTGTGTAGATATACTCCAGCCTTTGCCTTTTTGCGCCGTTGCCGGGTTCGATCCGGCTGAAATGCTTTTCAAAAATGGATATTATGTTTTTGGGGCTGATTGCGCCTACAGAGCAGAATACCATCTGCGTGGTTGAATAGTTTCTCTTTATGAATTCACGGATTGTGTTCGCCGAGATTGACCTTACTGTGTCAGGGGTGCCGAGGATATTCCTGCCTATGGGCTGGTCAGGAAAAACCAGTTCCTCGAACTCATCAAAGATATATTCTGCCGGGTTATCGAGGTATGAGTTTATCTCCTCTGTCACGACCTCCTTTTCCTTTTCGATCTCGGCAGGAGGGAAGGTGGAAGAGAAGAGGAGGTCAGCCAGCAGCTCCGTGGCGCGCGGATAGTGTTCTTTGAGGAAGGAGGCGTGGATGGCTGTCTCCTCCTTGGTGGTATAGGCATTGAGTTCGCCTCCCACGTCTTCGAGGCGGCTCAGTATATGGTATGACTTACGGTGTGTTGTTCCCTTGAAGAGCATATGTTCAATGAAGTGGGCTGTGCCGTGTTCCTGGGGCAGCTCATCGCGTGAGCCCGCGTTGATGATGATACCGCAGTGCGCCACCTCGCTGTCAGTATGGCCGTGCACCATTCTGATGCCGTTGGGGAGAGTGTGAAAGGTAAGGTTCATGCCTGTTTTCAAGAAGGGACAAAGATAAGAAGGAATTCAGGTAATAAAACTTTGAGCGGGCACTTCCGTTTCGGGATACCGTCAGGGGTCCTTCGCACAAAGTGTCCGGCAGGTCTTGCATGAAAATATAAAATGCAGTATATTTGCCGACCGAAATGGTACCATAGCTCAGTTGGTAGAGCAACGGACTGAAAATCCGTGTGTCCCCGGTTCGATTCCTGGTGGTACCACAAACCCCGCTGATTCCTAGCTATTTACAGATGCCGGGGACCAAATTGGGGACTAAAAGGGACCTTCATTGGTCAAAAACCGCATGTTTTTCGTGCGGTCTTTTTTTATCACGTCAACTTCTT
>JBHEOU010000129.1:0-5383 GCA_046260645.1 Bacteroidales bacterium
CCAATACCGGTAATGGTGGGAGGCAGAACTGACTACCTGAAAGACAGGGATGGTAACACTGTCATCTCAAAACTCGATGAGAAGAGTTTAGGGGAGATAGCATCAGTGACCGGTGGCAGATATGTGAGAGCCAGTAACACCAGCATCGGACTTACTGAAATATACAATGATATAGGCCGGATGAAGAAAAGTGAGATAAACACCGTGATGTATACCGAGTACAATGAACAGTTCCTGATTCCTGCCGTCATTATGTTCATCCTGCTTGTTGCCGATATTCTGATAGGAGACCGTAGGAGTCATCTGCTCAGACGATTGGGAATCATTGGTATGGAATCAAAAGGGAATAGATCATGAGTGCAGCACGAAAATCAAATAAGGTCATAGTGACGGCAATATGCATGCTACTTACAAGTGTCTCCCTCTTTGGACAGGAAGAGAGGGAGTATATCAGGAAGGGCAACAAGCTCTACAAAAAGAGCGAGTATGCAGGCAGCGAGGGGATGTACCGACGTGCACAGGCCCAGGAAAAGCAGGGAGGGGATGCAGTTTTCAACCTCGGTGATGCTCTTTACAGGCAGGGCAGGTACGGTGAGGCAGCAGGGGAGTTCAGCAAGGCGGCCTCGACAACCGAAGGTGACTCCCTTAAGCAGGCAGAAGGATACTACAATCTGGGCAACTCGCTTTTAAAGGAGCAGAAGTTTGAAGAGAGCATCGGTGCATACATCAACTCCCTGAAACTAAATCCTGATAATATGCAGGCCAAATACAACCTTGCCTGGGCGCAGGACCAGCTGAAGAAACAGGAGGAGCAGGAGAAGCAGGACAATCAGGATAAGAACCAGGACCAGCAGCAGGACGAGAACAAGGAAAACAAGGATGATCAGCAGGAGAAGAACGACCAGGAGAAGCAGGATGACCAGCAGAACCAGGATGATAAGCAGGATCAGCAGCAACAACCGCAGCAGCAGCCCTCCATAAGCAGGGAGGATGCGAAGCGCCTGCTTGATGCGATGGCTGCCAGGGAGAAGGATACACAGGAGAAGGTGCAGCGTGACAAGGCTGCAACAGCGAAGGTAAGGGTCATTAAAAATTGGTAATTTTGGCGATGATGAAAGGCTTTCTGGCGACGACAATGGTATTCTTTCTGGCAGTGGTTACACTGACTGCACAGGAGGTCACCCTTACCGTTGACGCACCTGAGAGCGCCGTCGCCGGCCAGCGGTTCAGAATAGTCTACACTGTGAACTCCACCGACGGCCAGTTCAGCCCTCCAAAATTCGATCCCTCTTTCATCGTCTCCGGACCACAGCAGTCGACCAGTCGTAATGTGCAGTGGGTCAACGGACAGATGAGCTCAGTCTCTACTACAACTTTAATATACTACATTGTAGCGCAGGCACCGGGCACCTATACTATTCCCCCGGCACAGTTCGAGACCAAAAAGATCATCGTCAGCTCTCCGGAAAAAAAGGTCGTTATCACTGCCGAAGGATCAGTTCAGGGACAGAGCGCCAGCCAGAGTCAGGCGTCGTCAGGGCAGGGACAGGCTTCCCAGGCGGCTGACCCGGGGTCAGGGATTTCACTGAGGCTGCTGCTCAGCACCCGCGAGGTATATGTCGGCCAGCCTGTCACAGGCACGCTCAAGCTATTCACACGCACCAACCTCTCAGGCATCAACGAACTTAAATACCCTGATTTCAAGGGTTTCCTTCGTGAGGAGATCGAGACTCCTCCCCTCAGGAACCTTGAGACCGAGGTCATCGACGGAGTGCAATACGGCACCGGTGTCCTGCAAAGGTTTATACTCTACCCTCAGATATCCGGTGACATACGCATAGACCCGGTGGAGATGACAGCCATGGTGCAGCAGCGGACAAACTTGCGTGATCCCTTCTTCGATGATCTCTTTTTTGACGGATTTTTCTCCGGTGTTTCCACCGTTCTTCAGAAGGTGACGACACAGCCGGTGACCATCAGGGTCAGGCCGCTTCCGGCTCCCAGGCCTGCCGATTTTCACGGTGCGGTGGGCTCATTTGATCTTTCCTCTTCACTCTCAGCCACGGAAGCTGAGGTCAATGATGCCATTACACTCACCATTACTCTCCGAGGATCGGGTAATCTCAACCTTGCCGGTGAGCCACTGATCAACTTCCCGCAGGGAATAGAAAAATATGATCCCAAAATCACAGTAAAGAGCTCAGGTTCAGCATCCGGCAGCAAGACATTTGAATACCTTCTCATACCAAGGAATATCGGCTCCTTCGATCTGCCTCCCGTATCATACACCGTGTTCGACCCTCAGCAGGAGAAGTACGTAACTCTCCGTACCGGAGGTTACAGCGTCACGGTCACCGGCACGCCGGGGCAGGCAGAAGCCACAGCGCCGGTGTATATACCGGGAGAGGATGTCAGGTACATTGGGCAGGACATAAGGTTCATCAGGAACGGCAGCGGGAGGCTCGCGGTTCCTTCATCTCCGCTGGTCTCGAGGGCTTATTACTGGTCATGGTTTGCCCTTGCCCTGTTCATCACCTCAGTGTTGCTGCTGCTCAGGCGCAAGCAGATGAAGCGCAATGCCGATATAGCGGGAGTGCGCAACCGCAAGGCTGCCAGGAACGCCCGTCAACGCCTGGCAAAGGCGAATTCGCTGCTCAAATCCGGCAAGACCGAACTGGTTAACAGTGAGATCGCAAGGGCGCTGTGGGGTTACCTGAGTGACAAGCTGTCAATACCGATGTCAGAACTCACCAGGGAGAAATGCTACGCTGCCCTGGAATCGAGAAAAGCAGGAGGAGAGCTGGTAGCGGAGCTTGACCTCATCCTCTCCGCTACGGAGTATTCACAGTATGCCCCCAAATCTGAAGGAGAGAGTCCTGCAGGCCTTTACAGAAGAGCTGCCGCCCTGATTGGCAGGCTTGATAATGTGCTTGATTAAAACGAAACAGATGCGCAAAGCAATAGTTGTCAATATAATCCTGATATTCTTCCTTGCGAATATTTCGGGGCAGACTCCTGAAGAGAGATTTGCTCAGGCCGGGGAGCTGTACAGCTCAGGCGACTATTCCGGTGCTGCCGCCATCTACAGGCAGCTCTATGACGACGGCTACAGAAGTGAAGATATGCTGTTTAACGCAGGAAACGCATTCTTCAAGACAGGTGACAATGCCTCCGCTATCCTCTTTTCTGAGCGGGCGAAACTGCTTGCCCCCGCTGACGAGGATATCGACTACAACCTTCAGATCGCCCGGAGCAAGACGACGGACAGGTTTGAGACGGTTCCGCAGCTATTTTTCGTTCGGTGGATTGACTTCCTGGCGCTGATGACATCAACCAATGTATGGGCGGTGGCAGCATTGTCAATGTTTATTGTGGCACTTTTGTGTGCTGTAATATTCCTGACAGTGGCGAGGGCCAAGGGCAGGCTGCTCTCCTTCTGGCTCTCACTTGCGGCATTAATCCTTTCAGCGCTGATGGTCTCCCTGGCCTTACGGAACAATTCACTTGTAAATCACAACAACGCGGCTGTTGTCACATGCAGCATCGTCACCGGACGCAGTGCCCCGGGCGAGACCGGCAGCGAGCTCTTCGTAATACACTCCGGCACAAAGGTGACGGTAGAGCAGGAGCTGGGAGAGTTCCTTGAGGTGAAGCTCCCTGACGGAAACAAGGGATGGATAAGGGGCGACTGCATGGAAAAGATTTAGTCCTTTAATCACATTTTTCTTAACTTTCCGTCCGGAATCAAATTGTCCGGAAATGAAAGGAAAACTACTGCTGATCTCATTGGTGTCGATTGTCATGCTGACAGCATGCAAGAAGACAAAAATAGAACCTGAGGGCCCGACGGATGTAAGAGTCTATAACAACACGGAACAACCTTTTACGAATGTTATTGTAAACACTTCGGGCGGAGAGTATAATTTCGGAACCGTGAATCCCCATTCATACTCCGTATACCGCAGGTATGACAAGGCTTATCCGAAAGCCGATATATCCCTTACTATTGGTAGCACTATTTATTCGACTCCCACTCAGGATTACACATATATGCAGTACATGGGGCAGATGAAAATAACATACAAAATCTTCATCAGCAATGAGTCGCGCAGGGAGCTTGACACTGATGTTGTGCCGGAGGGTGAGCTCTGATAAGTCCTGAGCCTGTCGCCATGAAAGAGTTTGTCACCGTCTGTCCGCGTAACTGTTACAGCACCTGTACATTCAGGGTATTCGCTGAAGAGGGCAGGGTGGTACGCATACTTCCATATGAGGGTAACCTTGCAACCCCGGAGGGACCGTGTATAAAAGGGCTGTCATATCTTGAACGCGAGTATTCCTCTTCACGTATAATTTATCCGCTGCAGAGGCAGACAGACGGATCATTCGCCCAGGTTGGAACGGAAGAGGCATTGCATATCATCTCCGGTAAACTATTGGCGGCCAGGGAAAAATACGGACCTCATTCAGTTCTCTTCTACAAGGGTAGTGGCAACTCGGGGCTGAGCAATGATATCGCAGGTAACTTCTGGAAGCTCTTCGGAGGCGCCACAACAACATACGGCAATCTCTGCTGGCCGGCAGGTCTTGAGGCCGTGCGACTGACGCTCGGGGAAGTGAAGCATAATGTGCCGTGGGATCTGGCCAACGCCAGTCTCATAATACTATGGGGCAAGAACTCAGCCGAGACCAATGTGCAGGAGATGATCCATATTGACAAGGCGAGGCAGAACGGTGCAAAGGTGGTGGTTATCGATCCGCGCCGCACCCTCACAGCCGACAAGGCTGATATCCTTCTGAGACCCAGGCCGGGAACTGATGCAGCCCTGGCACTGGCAATGGCAAAGGTGATAATAGACCGTGGGTTGACCGACAATGAGTATATCGGCAAACATGTGTCAGGCTTTGAACAGTTTAAAGCATCACTTAAGATAACACCTGAAAAATACGGTCCATCCTTTCAATACCGGTTATCACGGGCATGATCGGAAAGCCCGGTTGCGGTTTTAATTTCGCCAACCTGCAGAGCTACATATTTGATGACATTAAGGAGCCTCTGAGCTATTACCCGGACCCGGCGGCCGATAAACCCTTCAGGCGTGCTATTTCGATGGCAACCTTTGGACCTGACTTCTTTGCACTGAAAGAGCCGGGCATAGAGGTGGCATGGATCGAACGGGGCAATCCTGTCACACAGCTTCCGGGCAGCAATGAGGTTATAAGTGCATTAAACTCAGTCCCGTTTAAGGTAGTGGTGGAGCAGTTCATGACAGACACCGCTGCGATGGCAGACATAATTCTGCCGGCCAAGGGAATTTTTGAGCAGGCTGATATCGTTGGCTCATACTGGAATCCTTATGTCCAATATAAGCCCGCTGTAGGT
>JBHEOU010000013.1:0-1924 GCA_046260645.1 Bacteroidales bacterium
CCAAAGCCCTGGCAGAACTGGCCAGGGAACCGGTCCCGGCAGTGGTGCTTGAGGCGTACGGCCTGGAAAAGCTGGAGTTCGGAAGGGAATACATTATACCCAAACCACTCGACCCGCGCCTCATCTCGCGTGTTGCCTCAGCCGTTGCCAGGGCAGCCATTGAGACCGGGGTGGCGAGGGTAACAATTGACGACTGGGATGCCTATATGAAGGCTCTTGATCAGCGGACTTCAGAGCATATAAGCAGGATATCCGATATCTGCTGTCTAAGGCACAAATAATTAAAAGGGCCGGCATCAAACTGATTACCGGCCCTTTAATCACCCTCTTCACTAGTTAACCAACCTGCTGTGCCCAAACTCTAAAAAACACAGCTATATCATCTTTGTATTATCCCCAGCTTTGACTCGTACATCGTCATTATCAGCGATGAGACCTGATCAATGGTAAAACTGCTCCTGTTAAGAGTCACGTCAAAGAGATAATCCATTGAGAGAGGCTTCTTATCAAGGAAATCGACTATCAGCTTATGCCTTTTCTGGTCGGTTTCCACAGTATAAGCCTCAGCCTTTTCAATGATCATGCCCTTCTTCTTCATTACATTCTGCACCCTCCAGTACATTGGAGCCTCAAGCCTTACATGAAGTGCATTTGCCATTTCATGGGTTATTGCCACCCCACCCCGGCCAATTATCACGGCATAACCGTCGCGGGCTATTGACAGTACCACCTCTTTGATAGCCTTTTTCACAGAGCTGTCTGTCACGAACGAACCAGAGAAGGCCATGATCATCTGTGATATGTCAGTCATTCCATACCCCTGGTAGAATGTCTCAATACGGTGTGTGTCAGTCCTGAGCTCGTGGGCCGCATGGTAGATGATATCCTTGTCAACCCACTTCCACCTGCTGGTGTTAAACCTCATGTTAAGATGCGCCACGAGTTCGGCTGCAACTTCCCTCCCGTCGCAACCGGTCAGGCGTGATATGGTTATGACAGGGCCTGTCTGATTAACGGGTCTGCCAAGCATTTCAGCCCTGTAACGCGTATCGAAATAATCAAATATTTTCTTCACGGCCAAGGCATTACCTGCAGAATGCAACGGGTGATGACCGGACAGGCTGCAGAGTTTAAAATTTTACAAAATATAATAAAAATTTATGAGAAAATCAATTAAATCCGATAAAAACACCTCAAAAGTCTCCGTGTTCGGTGCGCCTGATGATCTCATTCTGAAGATCCTCGCCCAGGTCGTTGAAGTAATCGCTGTATCCTGCCACGCGAACAATCAGGTCACGGTACTGTTCCGGGTGCTTTTGCGCATCGCGGAGCGTATCGGCACTGACAACGTTAAACTGTATATGGTGCCCGTCGAGGCTGAAATAGCTTCTTATGAGTGCTGTAATTTTCTGATAGCTTCCCTCATCCTCAAAAAACTCCGGTGAGAACTTCTGGTTGAGAAGTGTCCCGCCGGTCCTGAGGTGGTCAATCTTTGAAGCTGACTTCAGCACAGCCGTCGGGCCCTGGCGATCGACGCCCTGGAACGGCGATATCCCCTCTGACAGGGGCACGCCGGCCTTGCGACCGTCGGGGGTGGCACCTGTGACGTTGCCGAAATAGACATGTGAGGTGGTCGGGAGCATGTTTATGCGGTGGACGCCTCCCCTCGGGGTCGGCCTGCCGGTGACGGCATCGTGAAACATCTCAAAGACGGTCACTGCCTGTGCGTCGGCATAATCATCATCATTACCGTACTTCGGCGTGTGGTAGATCATCTCATACTGCATCTCCTCAGCCCCTTCAAAGTTACCCTGCAGGGCCTGAAGGACCTCATCCCAGGTATATCTTCGCCTGTCGTAGATGTTGAACCTGATTGAAGTGAGGATATCTGTGACACTGCCAAGCCCGACACCCTGTATGTAAG
>JBHEOU010000013.1:1934-6290 GCA_046260645.1 Bacteroidales bacterium
AAGTAGTGTTGTACCGTGCACCACCGGCGTTGTAGTCCCGGCCGCTGGCAATACAGTCGTCAAGGAGCAGCGACAGGAACGGTACCGGCAGATGAAGGGCAAAAGTCTTCTCGATGACATTGTTACCCCTGATCTTGATGTCGGCAAAATGGTTTATCTGCTGCCTGAAGGCCAGCAGGAATTCTTCCCATGATGAAAACTGACGGGGATCACCTGTCATTGGTCCGACCTGCATTCTGGTGCGCGGATCATAGCCATTGTTGAGTGTTACCTCCAGTATCTTGACGAGGTTGAAATAACCTGTCAGCCAGTAACACTCGGTTCCGAAGGCTCCTGTCTCAACGCACCCCGAGGCTCCTCCGTTGCGGGCATCGACGATGCTCTTGCCCTGCCTGAGGAGCTCCTGGATGATCGCCTCGGTGTTGAAGACCGAAGGCTGCCCGAAACCGGTCTTGATGATGTCAAGAGCCTTGTGTATTAAGAGATCGGGATTCTTGAGGCTCACCTGTATCATGGAGCTGGGCTGCACGATGCGCATCTCCTGTATGACATCAAGGAGGATATAGGTCATGGGGTTGACCGCGTCAGTGCCGTCGGGCTTCACACCGCCCAGGTTAATAAGACAGAAGTCGGTGTAGGTGTTGCTTTCCTGTGCGGTGATGCCCATCTTCGGTGGAGAAGGGTGGTTGTTGAACTTCACCCAGAAGCATCCGAGAAGCTCATAAGCCTTCTCCGGGGTGAGGGTGCCCTCCTCCATACCTTTGTTGAATACTGGCCACAGGTGCTGGTCGAGGCGGCCGGGATTGAAGGAGTCCCACGGGTTGAGCTCGGTAACCACCCCGAGGTGAATGAACCAGTAATGCTGAAGCATCTCATGGAAGGTCTCCGGGGCGCAGGCCGGAACGCGTCGGCAGAGAGCCGCCATCTTACGCAGCTCATCCCTTCTTCCGGTCTCCTTCTCCTGCTCAGCCATTGCCTCAAGCTTTTCGGCATGCCTTACGGCATACATGATGATGGCATCACATGCTATATACATGGCTTTGAGCTCCTCAGCCCGCTCATAGGCCTGGGGATCATTGCGGAAATCGAGTGCTGCAGCCGCATCAGCTATCTCGCTCTTCAGGTCAAGGAATCCGGTACGGAACATCTTGTACCCAAGAACCGTGTGACCCGGAGCCCTCTGCTCCTGGAATTCCGTGAAGATACCGGCCCTGTACGCGCAAAGCCACTCCGGGGTCATGCGTTCCATGATGCGGTCACGATTGCTGCGGCCCTGCCAGAAAGGGATTATCTCTTCGCTGTAGATCTTTTTCACCTCGTCGCTAACCCTGAAAAAGACCTTCTCACGGGTGTTGAGTATGTCCAGGTCCTTGATTGAGTGAAGGCTTATCTCGGGATAGGTGGGAGTAGCTTTGGGTGCAGGACCTCTTTCACCCACAATGAGCTCGCCGTCATTGATGCAGATGGCTTTATTCCTCAGCAGGTATTCAAAGGCGCGTGCCCTGAGCACCGGCGCCGACAGCCCCTGGGACTCGCGGCCCGAGTAGAACTGCGTTATCAGTTGTGCCCTCTCGGCAGTAATGGTTTCGGTTGCGTTCAGGCTCTGATCTCTGAGCCTCATCACTCTATCCGTCATCTTCATTATCGTGGTGATTTTATGATTAATCAGACCTGTTTTGTTCTCAAATTATGTCCGGGTATTTGGGGGCTAAGACATTCCTTTTTCCTTAAGGATTATTTTATTCATCCGCCTTTTTTTACATGTATTCCCAGCGGTTTCAATATATCAATGTATTCATCCAGATGACCGTTTGACACCTGGCTCACTGAATCCATACGATCAGGCAGGTTAAAACGGCGGTACTTCGAAATGCCGGTCTTATGGTAAGGCAGGAGGTTGATCTCCCTTATCGCAACTTTTTTCCTGCTTTCGATGAACAGGCGCAGCTTTTCCATGTAGGCTGCATCGGCTGTCACCCCAGGGATGACAGGGATTCTCAGCATCACCTCTGCCCCGTTGTCAAGAAGCATATCAAGGTTTGACACGATCATATCATTGGGCACGCCGGTATATTTCTCATGTATCAACGAATCAATATGCTTGAGATCATAGAGGAAAAGATCGGTTACCGGCACCACCGACATCAGCACCTCCGGCGGGGCATAGCCTGATGTGTCAACCGTGGTATGGTACCCCTCCCTCTTCAGCAATGTGAGCGTTTCAAGGAGGAACCCGTGTTGCAGCAGTGGTTCTCCGCCCGAGAATGTTACGCCTCCTCCTGAGTGATCCATAAAGACCCTGTCGCGCTCCGCCCGTTGCACTATCTCGTCCGGAGTGTACTCTATTCCCACCTGCTCCTCAGAGGTGAACTCCCTCTCTCCTATCCTGTCAATTCTGGGTATGGTGAGGCGGCATGACGATTTTCCTTCAGGATTGTGGCACCACCAGCAGTCAAGGGGGCATCCCTTCATGAAGAAGGTGACCCTGATGCCGGGGCCGTCATGTATTGCATATCTTTTTATACTGAATATCAAGCCTTTCATAATGATTTTTCTGAGACCGTGAATAAACGGTAAAGGGGAAGTAAGGGCTTCCGAAGCCCTGCAGAAAGGCTATCTGTGGTAGAAAATAAGGCAGTGATACAGCCTCCTTCCGAGACGGTTCATCATAAACCTGTGTTCCAACCTTTGCATGATGTTAAACTAACGCACAAACTTACTACAAAATTTTTAAAATATGCCAGTAAGGCCCCGCAGATATAGTGCAACAAATGATTTTTTGTTTAATAATTAACTGATTATATGCCACTTACAAAGTATCACTATTGATTAACAAAAGATTAACGAAAAGAATGTGCAGCATTGGGAGAGGTTGTCGGTCTTTATTCTGAGAAGATGGAAAAGGACAGTTCCACATTTCTCACAGGATAATTAGTTGTTTAACAAAAAACGGGTCAGTCATGAAAAGAATTTTCCTTGCTCTTTTGGTTTTTGCCTGTATGGCAGCAGTGTCTTACGGCAAAATTATTGCGAAGGGTGAATCGAACACACCCTTTGGAAGCTACACCATCGAGGTCTGTGATCAGCCAATGATGCTTGCAGGTGAAGAGTTGAAATGCTATCTCATCAGCTATGAGAACTCTCCGCTTTCAGTTAAGGTCTTTGTAGACAAAAACAAGAAATGTAAAAACTATGTTGTGGTCTCTGATGATCTTTCAGTGATGTACACCTGTAATGACAAGTACTTCGGTGTCAACAAGCTTGACAAGAAGTACCTTGCTGCAGGACTTAGTACCGATGATGCCAGGCTTGACAGGTCTGACTACTTTTATCAGAAGGTTCTGGCAAAGGGCCACATCACCGATTTTGATGCCACGATGCTCATCGCATCTTATTTCCCCGAGCTCATCAAATAGAGCCGGAAGAAAGATTTTTTCCTTCCTTAATCAGGCCGTCCGGCCTGTCTACGATCAGGTTTAGGTTGATAAGGAGATACCCCATACGCGGGTATCTCTTTCTCTTTTATCAGAGACATCCATCTCCTGCTTTTATATTGACAATTGTCACATCTCAGACCGCTAACTGAACTATCTTTGACCTGCAAAAGCCAGCGGAACATTTTATAGTATTCGCGGAACCTTTACAGAACATGAAGAAGAAGATCAAATTCAGTCTCCTTTACCGAGATATGTGGCAGTCGTCAGGCAAGTACCAGCCGAGGGTTGACCAGTTGACAGCAGTTGCACCCCATATTGTGAATATGGGTTGTTTTGACCGCATTGAGACCAACGGGGGCGCCTTTGAGCAGGTGCAGCTTCTCATCGGAGAAAACCCCAACCCGGCTGTCAGGGAGTGGGTCAGGCCGTTCAACGCGGCGGGCATACAGACCCACATGCTTGAGCGCGCTCTCAACGGCATCAGGATGTACCCCGTACCGGCCGATGTCAGGCGACTGATGTACAGGGTAAAGAAGGCCCAGGGAGTGGATATTGCGCGGTCATTCTGCGGACTTAATGACCACCGCAACCTTGAGCTGTCAGTCAAATACGCACGTGAAGCCGGGATGATATCACAGGCTGCCCTGTCGATCACCCACTCACCTGTGCACACCGTTGACTACTTCATGGGGGTGGTTGACCATGTTGTTGAGTACGGGGCTGACGAGATTTGCCTGAAAGACATGGCCGGTGTGGGCAGACCTGCCTCCCTGGGTGAGCTTGTTAAAAGGATCAAGAAGAAGTATCCGGGCATACTGGTGCAATACCACGGCCACAGCGGTCCGGGAATGTCTGTCGCCTCAATGCTTGAGGTGGCGCGGGCGGGCGCAGACTACCTTGATGTTGCGATGGAGCCCCT
>JBHEOU010000013.1:6300-14751 GCA_046260645.1 Bacteroidales bacterium
TGGGGAATGGTGCACCCTGACCTAATCGCCATCCATGCAATAATGAAGGATGCGGGGTTCGACGTACCCGAGATAAACATGGATGAGTATATGAAGGTCAGATCGCTGACCCAGGAGTTCATAGACGATTTCCTTGGATATTTCATTGACCCGCGCAACAGGCAGATGACCTCGCTGCTGATCGGTTCGGGCCTTCCCGGGGGGATGATGGGCAGCATGATGGCTGACCTCAAGGGGGTTCATCAGGGCATCAATGCTGCTCTGAAGGCAAAAAACAAGCCGGAGCTGTCAGAGGACGAGCTGGTTGTCTGGCTCTTCAGGGAGGTCGAACATATCTGGCCCATGATGGGATACCCGCCTCTGGTGACACCCTTCAGCCAGTACGTAAAAAATGTGGCACTTATGAACATTGTCTCACTTGTAAATGGTAAGGAGCGCTTTGCAATGATAGACCCGAACAGCTGGGACATGCTCCTCGGCCGCGCAGGCACACTGCCCGGGCCCCTGGCGCCCGAGCTTATAGAGCTGGCGAAGAGGGAAGGGAACGAGTTCTTTGACGGAAACCCGCAGGATAATTATCCTGATGCATTAGACACCTTCCGCAAAGAGATGGAAGATAATAACTGGCCCTCCGGCGATGATGATGAGGAGCTGTTCGAACTGGCAATGCACGACAGACAGTACAGGGATTACAAGTCCGGTACGGCCAGAACCCGGTTCCTCAAGGAGGTGGAGGATAAAAAGGCTGAGATGACACAGGGGGGGCCGGCCAAAGTATCTAAAAAACAACTCCTCTTTGCCCCTGAGAATGGCACCGTGCTGATTTACTCCGGCACAACCTCAACGTACTTTTCCGAGGAGGATCTCATTGCCACAGGTGATGAGGTCAAAAAGGGGGAGATCCTCATGTACCTTATGATCGGTAAAAGCGTCACCGAGGTGCGCTCTGACCGTGACGGTGTGATAAACAAGGTATTGATCAGGAACGGCGATAAGGTCAAAAAGGACGACCCCCTGATAGAATTCAGGTAGGAGTCCTCACTGCTTTCCTGGCTGATTGACAAACCCATCTTATCAACGTTTTTTGATTTCTGACCATTTATCCATATTTTTAGCCGCCTAAACCCAAATACACCCACTATGAAAAAACTGTTCATCATGCTTGTGATTATTTCCCTTGGAGCTGTCTCCTGTAAGAAGGAGAGCTGCGAGAACCCGTTTTACTGTGACTGGGACACACCTTTTGAGGTGCCTCCCTTTGACGAGATCAAATTTGAACACTTCAAGCCTGCCTACCTGAAAGGAATGGAGGAGGAGATGGCAGAGGTCAATACAATAATAAACAATCCGGAAGAACCGACATTTGACAACACCATCAGGGCAATGCAATTTACAGGCGAGCTCCTGACGAAGGTGCAGCGCGCAATGGGTCCGCTCAGCGGAGCCAATACCAATGACTCCATCCAGGCCCTGCAGAGGGATATGTCTCCCCTCTTCTCAAAGCACAGGGATGATATCTCACTGAATGAAAAACTCTTTGAAAGGGTAAAATCGGTTTACGAAAACCGTGACAGTTTCGACCTTACCCCCGAGGAAAGCAAGCTGCTCGAAGACGAGTACCTCGACTTCATCCGCAGCGGAATCGGCCTGTCGCCTGAAGATAAGGATAAGCTTCGCAAGCTTAACAGCGAGCAGTCGCTTCTCTCCCTAAAATTCGGCCAGAACCTGCTGGCTGAGACCAACGGCTTCACCCTCGTCATTGACAACGAGCAGGACCTCTCAGGGCTTCCCGAGGGTGTCAGGGAACAGGCGGCTGGCGCAGCAAAGACAAAAGATATGGATGGCAAATGGCTTTTCACCCTGCATAATCCAAGCTATATCCCCTTCATGACATACGCAGACAACAGGGCGCTCAGGGAGAAGATGTTCAGGGGCTACATGATGCGTGGCAACAACGGCAATGAGAATGACAATAACCAGATTCTTGCTGATATCATAAGGCTTCGCGTGGAAAAGGCAAAACTGCTGGGTTACGAAAGCCATGCTGACTTTGTGCTTGAGCGCAACATGGCCAGGGAGCCCGAGACAGTACTTAATTTTCTTGCTCAGATCTGGGAAGCTGCCCTGCCGGTAGCAAAGGCAGAGGCTGCTGCACAGCAGGAGCTGATTGACAGGGAAGGCGGCAATTTTAAACTCGAGCCGTGGGACTGGTTCTATTACACTGAGAAGATACGCAAGGAGAAGTATGACCTGAGTGATGAAGAGACCAAACCCTATTTCTCAGTCAAAAGCGTAACCGAAGGGATGTTTGACGTTGCCAACAGGCTTTACGGGCTGGAGTTCAGCGAACGGAATGATATTCCTCTCTATCATCCTGACGTCAAGACATTCGAGGTTATGCGTGACAATAAGCATCAGGGCATCCTCATGATCGACTACCATCCGAGGGCCTCCAAGAGGGGCGGTGCCTGGTGCAGCGGCCTGAGGCCGCAGAGGCTCGATGAAAAGGGCAAATTTGTGACCCCGCTGGTAAGCATGGTCACCAATTTCACACCTCCTTCTGGCGACACGCCGTCACTGCTCACCCCCGACGAGGCAAGCACCCTGTTCCATGAGTTCGGTCATGCGCTGCACAACCTTCTGTCAAACACTGAATATACAAGCGGTGTGTCACGCGATTTCGTGGAGCTGCCCTCGCAGATCATGGAGCACTGGGTCTTCGAACCCGAGGTTCTCAAGGTATACGCGAAGCATTACCAGACAGGCGAGGTCATTCCGGACGCCCTGATAGAGAAGATAGAGAAGGCAGGCAAATTTAACGCCGGCTTCACCACCATAGAGTACCTGGCAGCCTCCTCACTTGACATGGAGTATCACTCACTGACGGAACCGGTCGAAATAAACATCGGTGAATTTGAAAATAAAGCCATGGAAAAGTACGGCCTGATAAAGGAGATTATTCCACGTTACAGGTCAACCTACTTCAACCACATCATAGGCGGCTATTCAGCAGGGTACTACAGCTACATCTGGTGTGAGCAGCTCGATGCTGATGCTTTCAAGGCATTCAAGGAGACAGGTGACATCTTCAACCGCGAGGTTGCCGCCCGTTTCGAGAAGGAGATCCTGGCCCGCAAGGGATCAAAAGATGAGCTTGAGATGTGGATAGCCTTCAGGGGACGCGAACCGGGCATAGAGGCCCTGCTTGAAAACCGCGGACTGCTAAAACAGTAAAGATGACTATAAGGGTGAGTGTGCTGAAAAGACTCACTGTCACAACGCTCTGCCTTGTTTTACTCTCAGGCCATAGCTCCGCCGTCACTCCCAGGGTGACGGAGGGCGTGCTTGACCTGAGGCATATTCAGCAGGGCGATGAGTTCACCGTGAGGATGAACGGCGATTGGGAATTCTATTTCAGCACATTCATCTACGGCACTCCGGGGGAAATATCATACACCCTGCACCCTGACTGTTACGGCAGGGTGCCGGGCTTCTGGAGTGAATATACGGTTGAGGGCGCGCTACTGCCGCGGTTTGGCTACGGTACCTACAGGGCAATGATAATGCTTCCCTCAGGTTACCGTGACCGCATGGGCTTTGACATGCCCGTCTTTGACACCTCATACGAGATAACTATCAACGGCGTGACCGTGGCAAGAAACGGAACACCGGCACGCAGCAGAAACGAATCTATACCGGCATACGAGCCTCTTTTTTTCAGCTACACCCCGAAGAAAGACACCCTGGAGCTCCTCATTCGTGTCTCTAACTACGAGCACCGCAGGGGAGGATTCTGGATGCCGATGAAGGTGGGAACGTTCCATACCATCCAGTCCAATTTCACAAACCAGTGGTTCATCTCCGTCGCTGCCTCGGGTATGCTGTTCGCCTCATTCCTCTTCTTCTTTATCTTCTACCTGCTCGACAGGAGGGACAGAAAACTGCTTATGTTCTCCATACTGGTGCTCTGCCTTGCGCTCAGGCCTTTTCTGTCGGCACCTTACCTGATCACTATCATGGATGTCACCAACTGGACCATGATTGTCAGGGGCGAATACATTATTCTCTTCATGATGATTGCCTCCGGGGCATGGCTTGCATACCTTATTTACCCGACACTGTGGTTCAGACGGATCGCCCTTGCTGTTGACGCAATATTCCTTGTGGGAATCATTCTTGTTTTCACACTGCCGGTATATCTCTTTTCCTACTCCGTATGGGTGATACAGGCAATCGCCCTGTTCGTGCTGCTCTATGCCCTCATAATGAGCATCAGGGGCTCCCTGAAGGGGAGATGGGTTGATATTGTCTACATGATTGCCCTTCTTGCCATGGGTGTCGGGATCATTGCGGACATACTTCTGTCCAACGCCCTGGAGGAGAACCAGCAACTCTACATTCTGCCATTCCTGATGCTTGTATTCGTAATAATGCAGTCAACACTCCTGATACGCGACTGGACAAGGTCAGGCAGGGAGAGAGAGAAACTCTCACTGCAGCTTGAAGAGCTGAACCGCAGCCTGGAGCACAGGGTCAGGGAGAGAACCAGGGAGCTGACGGTAAAGAGTGATGAGCTGAATGCACGGAATGAGGAGATAGCGCTGCAGAATAAAAGACTCTCTGAGACCGTCAGCCTTAAGAATAAGATCTTTTCAGTCATTTCACATGACCTGCGCAGCCCCGTCGTAAATATCCTCTATTCTCTTTATTTGCTCAAGGAGGAGGAATCACGCGAAAAGACCGAATCGCTTGCCGATTCGTGCATCCAGTATTCACAGATGCTTATAACCCTGCTTGAAAATATGCTCGTCTGGGGACGGGGCCAGGAGGACATGATCCGCTACGCACCTGCAGAGAACGACCTCTCGGATATTGTCCTGACAAACATCAGCATACTGAAGGACAGTGCCGACAGGAAGAACATTTCAGTCAATTTTACCCAGGTGGGAAGGTCAAAAGGATGGTTTGACAGGGATCTTGTCGATATAATAGTGAGGAACCTTCTTTCCAATGCCATCAAATACACCAACCACGGCGGCAAAGTCGCGATCCACGTAAAGGAGAGGGAAGAATCAGGCGACTGGGTAACTATAAAGGTATGCGACAATGGGGTCGGTATAAGTGAAGAGAGGCAGAAAAAGCTATTCACCGGAAAAGATATTATTACTACCCAGGGCACCGATTCCGAAAAAGGTACGGGCATCGGGCTCAAGCTTGTTCATGAGCTGGTAACCATCAGCAAGGGCACGGTCACCGTCGAGAGTACTCCCGGAAGAGGCAGTTGTTTTACCGTGATACTGCCGGGGCCGAACCAGGACAGAAGGAGTCGCGACCTCCTTATCTGACGTTCCACAGTCACACTTCCGAGAGCCTTGAGAGGCCTTTCGGATCGAGCAGTCTGACCTCACGCTTTGCAACGGATATGAGCCCCTCCTTCTCCATCTCGCCAAGGGCCCTGGCAAGGGAGGGACGTGTCACACCGAAGAATTCGGATAGCTCCTGCTGGGTGCGGTCAATCAGCACCCTTCCCGAAGCGGCACCGGGAAGGGACGAAAGATAATGAGCAAGCTTTCCCTTTATTGTGCGGAATGAGAGAAACCTGAGCCTGCCCGACAGAAAAAGCGCCTTGGTGCAGACAACAGTCAGATAATTCATAAGGATGCGTCTGTCACTCCTCATGAGGTTGAGATAATCGGCTTTGCCAATTATCAACAGCTCCGAATCGATGTTGGCTATGACATTGACCGGGTAATGCGCACCAGCCCCGTAAATAAATGCCGAGGCAAGTGCCTGCGGGGGATTCACATCCTCTATCTTGATGGTGCGGCCTGCCAGGTCAGTCATCTCACCCTTCATGCTCCCGGAGAGCACTATCATGACAGCTGATATCTCCTCACCCGCCAGTGCGGCAACGGCACCGGCCGGATAGTGCCTGACACGATAATTGACGCTGTCAAGAAGACTTTCAATCTCAGAATCGCCAAGGCCGCCAAAGAGAGGTGACCTGCTCAGCACCGGAAACTTCATTTTTTTTGTTTAAAATTAATAAAAATCGTAAATTGTAACAAATGTTACAGACTATGTTTTACTATAGGGCTAAATTTGCATAGAAACTGAAACGGAATCAATGCAAAGAGACATAATAAAGATTGATGAGGAGAGATGCAACGGATGCGGTCTGTGCGTGCCGAACTGCCATGAAGGAGCCCTGCAGGTGATTGACGGCAAGGTCAGGCTGGTCTCGGAACTGATGTGTGACGGGCTGGGAGCATGTATAGGGCATTGTCCCGAGGATGCGATAACCATTGAGAGGCGCGAGGCGGAACCGTATGATGAGATCGCCGTGATTGCCGAAATGGTGAATAAGGGTGCGAACACCGTCATTGCCCACCTGAGCCATCTTAAGGATCATCATGAGTACGGTTACCTTGAAGAGGGTACAACGTGGCTTGAGCTCCACCGTGACCGGTTGTCATTCAAGGTTGAGGAGGTTCTTGATGCGGTTAACGGAAAGACCCTGCACTTACAGGCCTCACCTGGTGCACCTGATGCACACGGCGGGCATGGCGCCCACGGTACACACCATGCCAACGGCGGACACGGCGGGCATGGCGCCCACTCCCATCACGGCGGCAGCTGCCCCGGCAGCAGGGAGCGGCTAATCACCCCCGCACCGGTTTTTGACGCGGCCACGGCGGTGATACCTTCACAACTGACACACTGGCCGGTGCAGATGCACCTTGTCAACCCGAACTCCCCGGCATACAGGGGAGCCGATCTGCTGCTCGCGGCAGACTGCGTGGCCTTCTCTATGGGGTCATTCCACAATAGCTTTCTGAAGGGAAAGGCGCTGGCGATAGCCTGCCCGAAACTTGACCACGGTACTGAAACCTACGTTGATAAACTGACTTCCATGATAGATACCGCAAAGGTGAATACCATCACCGTCATGATGATGGAAGTACCCTGCTGCGGAGGCCTGGTTCAGATGGTCCGCGCAGCCATGGCCAGGGCTTCGAGGAAGGTGCCCGTAAAGGCTGTCATGGTCAGCATTGACGGGAAAATCCTCAGCGATGAGTGGATTTAAAAACGAAATTTTATAAAATATATCCAAAAAAAAATGAGCATGTTTTGTTATCAGTGCCAGGAAACGGCAAAAGGAACCGGATGCACCGTGAGAGGTGTATGCGGAAAGACAGATGATGTTGCACAGGTGCAGGATCTTCTGGTCTGGGTTGCAAAGGGGATATCCATTTTGGGGACCCTGGCCCGCGAGAAACACTATTCAAGTGCAAAAGTTGACAGGTTCGTCCAGGAAGCACTGTTCACCACCATCACCAATGCCAACTTTGACAGGACAAGGATTATTGAAAGGATTCACGAGGGTGTAGCCCTCAGGGAAAAATTCATCACGGAGATGAAGGGCCACGGGATAAACATACCCGGCCACCTGCACCCCAGCACTTCATGGAAACCCGCCGGAGAGCAGGATATTGTTGATACTGCAGCCAGGGTTGGTGTCCTTGCCACGGAGAACGAGGATGTCAGGTCACTGCGCGAGCTGGTGACCTATGGTGTCAAGGGTATCGCAGCCTATGCTGAACATGCCGGCAACCTCGGCTATAACAGTGATGGCGTTGACGGTTTCATCCAGCGCGCCCTTGCCGCCACCACCAATGACAACCTGTCGGCAGATGAGCTTGTAGCC
This sequence comes from Bacteroidales bacterium, assembly GCA_046260645.1. Taxonomy (GTDB): domain Bacteria; phylum Bacteroidota; class Bacteroidia; order Bacteroidales; family VadinHA17; genus SR-FBR-E99. Next base: position 14,009 of record JBHEOU010000013.1, read on the forward strand.
CTCGTTCTGGAGACCGGCAAAAACGGGGTTGAGGTTATGGCTCTGCTCGACAAGGCAAACACCACAAGCTATGGTAACCCGGAGATCACCGAGGTTAACCTGGGAGTAAGGAATAATCCTGCCATACTCATCAGCGGTCATGATATGAAGGACATGGAAGAGCTGCTCCGGCAGACCGAGGGTACAGGTGTTGACGTCTACACACACAGTGAAATGCTCCCGGCAAACTATTACCCGGCATTCAAGAAATACAACCATTTCGTTGGCAATTATGGCAACTCATGGTGGAAGCAGACAACCGAATTTGAGACCTTCAACGGTCCGGTCCTCTTTACAACCAACTGCATTGTTCCTCCGCGAGAGAGCTACAAGAACCGTATCTATACCACCGGATCCTCAGGGTATGCGGGCTGCACCCACATTGCAGACAGGAAACCGGGCATGGAGAAAGACTTCTCGGCTATCATTGAACACGCAAGGAAATGCGCCCCTCCTACCGAGATAGAGTCAGGAACACTCATCGGCGGCTTTGCCCATAACCAGGTGCTGCAGCTGGCTGACAAGGTTGTTGAGGCAGTGAAGAGCGGTGCAATACGTAAATTCGTTGTCATGGGCGGATGCGACGGACGCATGAAGAGCCGCGAATACTACACCGAGTTTGCAAAGGCACTTCCGAAGGACACTGTCATCCTGACGGCTGGTTGCGCCAAATACAGGTACAATAAGCTGAAACTGGGTGATAT
>JBHEOU010000013.1:14761-17192 GCA_046260645.1 Bacteroidales bacterium
AATTTGTTGAGCAGGTCCCCAAGGACTGTGTGGTGCTGACGCTGGCTTGCGGTAAATTCCGCTTTTTCGATCAGGATCTTGGTGATATCGGCGGCATTCCCCGCTTGCTCGATGTAGGCCAGTGCAATGACTCCTACTCACTTGCGGTAATTGCACTGACACTCAAGGATGTGTTTGGAAAGAACGATATCAACGAGCTGCCGATAGCATATAATATTGCCTGGTATGAGCAGAAGGCCGTGATTGTGCTCCTGGCTCTGCTTTACCTTGGAGTGAAGAACATTTATCTGGGTCCTACAATCCCGGGATTCCTCTCACCCAATGTGGTAAATGTCCTGGTCGAAAAATTCGGCATAACAGGAATCACGACGGTTGATGAGGATATGAAAATCCTTATGAACTAAAAAAGATTCAGTTAATATTCAAAGGGGGAGTCTCACCGGGGACTCCCCTTTACTTTTGGAAAAGGGCTGCGGGACAGGAATATGTCTTGTAAGCCAATGTAATAATTATCACTTAATTGCACAATTTCTTTGAATATGAGCGGATTTCACTAAATTAGTGCCCTGTAACCTCCGGGGAACAGTCGACTAAATCCTTTGGCTTATAAGTAGCGGACCTTCATTCAAAGCAGCGGACAGTGGTTTTTATCTTGGCCTGGATATCGGGTCTGTTTCTCTCAACACGGTACTGCTGAATGATCAATTTGATATTGTTGAAGATCACTATGACTATATTCACGGGAAGCCCTTCAATGTGCTGCATGAACGGCTCTCATCAATACTTCACAACCATCCTGCCGATACTATAAAGGGTATTGCCCTGACGGGCACGGGAGGCAAACTGGCCGCCGGGCTTATAGGGGGTGTCTTTGTCAATGAGATAATAGCCCAGGCCACATCGGCCGGCAGGCTTTTCCCCGATTCCCGCACCGTAATTGAGATCGGAGGCGAAGACTCAAAGCTTATTATCCTTGAAAGGAGACCTGACGATGAGCATGCCAGGCTGGTTGATTTTGAGGTGAACAGTATCTGCGCTGCAGGCACGGGATCATTCCTCGATCAGCAGGCCAAGAGGATCGGTGTCCCCATTGAGAAGGAGTTCGGTGAGATGGCCATGCGTTCCGTCAATCCTCCCCGCATAGCAGGACGCTGCAGCGTCTTTGCCAAGAGTGACATGATCCATCACCAGCAGTTAGCCACACCCCTGCATGATATTGTGGCAGGACTATGTTTTGCCCTCGCCAGGAACTTCCGGAGCACGGTGGCAAGAAGCAAGGAGATAATGAAGCCCGTCATCTTCTCCGGCGGCGTGGCAGCAAACATAGGGATGGTAAGGGCATTCAGGGAGGTTCTTGACCTGACCGTTGAAGAGCTGATCATCCCTGAGCATCATGCATCTATGGGCGCAATCGGTGCAGTCATGTACGGACTGACAAACGGATTGCAGATGGACTCATTTACCGGACTGAGCAGGCTTGAAGAATACCTTAAAAACAACATCTCGGCTCTCAGCAGCCTCCCGCAACTGAAAGAATCTGCTGCCGAATACAACAAGCTGGTGAAGTTCAGGAAGAACGGCACTGAAAAACTGCCCGTCTACCTGGGCATCGATGTCGGGTCACTGAGCACGAACGTGGTACTGATAGACCCTGATCATAACGTGGTGGCCAGAAGATACCTGCCCACGGCCGGCAAACCCCTTGAAGCGATACAGAAAGGGATGACGGAGATATATGACGAGGTGGGCAGTGATGTTGAGGTCATAGGTGCAGGTACAACCGGATCAGGACGTTATCTCACCGGCGACTTTATAGGCGCAGACACAATCCGCAATGAGATAACTGCACAGGCAACAGCCGCTATAGACTATGACCCTACTGTTGACACAATATTTGAGATTGGCGGACAGGACTCGAAGTATATAAGCATAGAGAACGGAGTGGTGGTAGACTTTGAGATGAATAAGGTCTGTGCTGCCGGCACCGGCTCATTCCTTGAGGAGCAGGCCGAGAAACTGAACATTAAGATTGTGGATGAGTTCGGATCCATGGCTCTTAAGTCGGAATCGCCGGTCAAGCTGGGCGACCGTTGTACCGTTTTCATGGAGTCGGACCTTAACAGCTTCATGCAGAAGGGGGCCAGGAATGATAACCTGGTTGGCGGGCTGGCCTATTCCATCGTTTACAACTACCTCCAGAAGGTGGTGGCTGACCGCAGGGTCGGCGACAAGATCTTCTTCCAGGGAGGAGTGACAAACAATAAGGCTGTGGTAGCTGCCTTCGAGCAGGTGCTCGGCAAAAAGATCATCATACCTCCTCACTTTGACGTTACCGGAGCTATTGGTGCCGCCATCCTGGCCCAGAGATCCATGACCGAAGGACAGAAGACCACATTCAAGGGCTTCGGCATACGTAACGCAACATATGAGA
>JBHEOU010000130.1:0-5378 GCA_046260645.1 Bacteroidales bacterium
CCGCCATATGCCGACACCGGGTCACAAGCCAGCGCCGACTCCCATGCTGTCTTCAGGTCAGCACGTGACGCAACGCCACAGGCGTTGTTATGCTTCATTATTGCACAGGTGACGTCATCAAACTCATCTATCAGACTTATGGCAGCCTCAATATCAAGGAGGTTGTTATAGGATATCTCCTTTCCGTGCAGCTGTTCGAAGACAAGCTCACTGTTACCGAAGAAAAGACCTTTCTGATGGGGGTTCTCACCATACCTCAGGACGCGTGATTCCGTAATGCTCTTCTTGAATGCGGTAACATCACCACTGCGGTTAAACCAGTTGAAGATGGCCGTATCATAATGTGAAGTCATATGAAAGGCCTCAAGGGCAAAACGATACCTTTCGCCGGCAGTGACAAGACCGGATCCGGTGTCAAGGAGATGAATCAGAGACTGATACTGCGTCCTTGATGATACTATAAGCACATCAGCCCAGTTTTTTGCACCTGCCCTGATGAGTGAGATGCCTCCTATATCTATCTTTTCGATGATCTCCTCTTCCGATGCTCCTGAGGCCACGGTCTCCTCAAAGGGATAAAGATCCACAATTACAAGGTCGAACAGGGTGATGTTGTATTCTGCCACCTGCTTCATGTCAGTCTCATTGGTCCTTCGTGCCAGAATGCCCCCGAAAACGCCGGGATGAAGCGTCTTGACCCTGCCGCCCAGAATTGACGGATAGGTTGTCAAATCCTCCACCTTCGTGGCCTTGCCTCCTGCACCGGTTATGTGATCATATGACCCGCCCGTTGAAACGATGGTGACACCAAGGCTGCTCAGCTTCTTTACAATAACATCAAGGCCCTCCTTATAATAAACCGAAATAAAGGCGCTCTTTATTCTCACGTCACTCATCATCAACAAGTTAGATTTATAACATCAAGGCTGGTGCGATCGGATAAAAATAGATATTTTTTTTGATTGGCAATGTCTGCTAAACATTTGAATTGATGATTTATTGCGGAAATATTGATGTTTTCTATTTGATTATCTTTGGTCAGAAATCAAAGACAGGGTTATGTGGTTAAAAATGTTCAGGGAGAGTTTTTTGTTTGCTTTCAGTTCTGTGGCAGTCAATAAATTGCGTACTTTCCTCTCTCTTTTTGGTATCACAATAGGTATTGTTTCAATCATTTCCGTATTCACGGTGTTCGACTGGATGGAGAACAGCATACGCATGAGCATTGAATCTCTGGGCGACAACACCATCTACGTAGAAAAATGGCCATGGACAGCCAATCAGGAAATCAAGTGGTGGGACATGCTCAAATGGCCTCCTCCGTCTGAGGATGATTATGAAGCTGTACTGAGGCGGTCTGCCTCAGCCGAAGCTGTCTGCTACACTGTGGGGTCAGGTGTGAACATCAAATTTCGCGGTAACGCGGTCAGTGACACCTATGTGATTGCGGCGACGCATAATTTTGAGAATGTAAGAACCCTGGAGATAGAGCAGGGCAGATATTTCACACAGACGGAATCTGCTTCAGGGAAGGCTGTAGCCATAATCGGTGCGGAGCTGGCCAACAAGCTTTTTGATGAAATTGACCCGATGGGCAGGGAGATCACGGTGGCCGGATATAAGACCCAGGTCATTGGTGTCTTTAAGAAGGAGGGCAAGGGTGGCCTGAGCGACAGCGGGATGGATGAGACCCTGCTCCTGCCACTTAATTTCAGCAAGCAGTTTGTAAACTTCCGTAACCCGTTTCTGAACTCTGACATAATGATCAGGGGCAGGGAGGGAGTGCCGGTACAGCAGCTCACTGATGAGGTGGTAATGATTCTTCGGGCCGCCAGGAGGCTGGGACCGGGTGTGGATAATAACTTCTCCATTAACCAGGCAAGCCAGATCACCAGCACCCTGGAGCCTGTCTTCAGGGGGATCAATATTGCCGGTTGGATTATAGGTGGCTTCTCGATCCTCGTCGGAGGCTTCGGTATCGCAAACATAATGTTTGTCTCGGTACGGGAACGGACCAGCCAGATAGGCATACAGATGGCCCTCGGGGCTAAGAGAAGATGGATTCTCCTTCAGTTCCTCACGGAGTCGGTCCTTCTTTCAATAACCGGCGGAATAGTTGGGTTGCTGCTGGTGTTCTTAGGAACGCTTTTTGTCAACTATTTCTTCACCCTTGGGATGTTCCTTACTGCAGGTAATATATTGCTGGCCATTGCCATCTCAGGAACCATAGGGATAATTGCCGGTTTTGCGCCTGCATCGGCCGCCTCCAGGATGAACCCGGTGGAAGCAATAGGTTATTCGTTCTGATACTTGTTTGCATCCACCCATCCGGTAAGCTCTTCAAACTGCTTCACGGAGAGTTGTTCTGCCCTCATTGTAAGATAAGGCATCTCGCCGGCATCGGCCCTCACCATCATCTTAAGCGGATTGCGCAGCATCTTCCGGCGCTGATTGAAGCATCGCTTTACCACGCTGATAAAAAGCTTCTCATCACAGTCGAGGCTCTGCCGTTCATTTCGCTGCAGGCGAATAACTGCTGACTTCACTTTAGGGGGCGGAGAGAAGACATTCTCACTCACCGTGAAGAGATATTCAATATCATACCATGCCCTTAGGAGCACGCTGAGGATGCCATAGACACGGCTCCCGGGCGCAGAGCATATCCGTTCGGCCACCTCCTTTTGTACCATGCAGACCACCTCTGTCACCCTGTCGCGGTTCTCAAGCACCCTGAAAAAGATCTGGCTCGAGATATTGTAGGGGAAGTTCCCGATGACTGCTATCCTGTTGCCCATGGTTCGCAGGTCGAGTTCCAGAAAATCACCTGTAATAATCTCATCGATGCCACCGATGTTCCTGCGAAGATAATCGACCGCCTCGGTATCTATCTCAACCACCTTAAAGGAGGGGAACTTCCTCTCTGCCAGATACTCAGTAAGGATCCCCATACCGGGCCCCACCTCAATGACCGTGTCACACCCGTCAGCCCTGAGGGCGTCGACTGTTGAGGCGGCAATCCTCCTGTCCTTCAGAAAATGCTGCCCCAGGTGCTTTTTGGCTTTTACTTTGTAAGCTCCCATGGGGGCACCAGTCTTTCAGATCCGAATCCCGGAATGTTAATTCTTTCCATGAGGTTGAGGAGCCTCTTCAGAATATTATAGTATAGTGTCACATACAGCAAGAGGTTCATTATCCAAATAAATATCATATTGAACCATATGGTACTTATTTTCAAGTTACCCAGCATTTTGTAGGGAGCATAGAAATGTGCCCTTCCCGCGCGGGAACCGGGTGGCATGAGCACCGGATCCGACTTCTGTATCAACCGGTCTTCAGTCTCGTAGATCTTCTTCTGCACGGTGCGGTTAAGTACCATGTCGGCCAGATCCTTGTTGTGGGTTGTTGTCCGGATACGTACCAGCTCATCCTGCCCTTTCAGGCGTACCAGGCTGTCGGTTATCTGGTCCTTGACCGCAGTGTAATAGAGAAACTTCGACCTTAGGCTTTTCTGAAGCGAGTCAAGAAAATCGTTAACGATATAAGAGGCATCCGCATTGAACGGTTCCCTGTTGATAACCCTCATTGCGGGCCACGGATCGAAGTCGGCTTCACGGCTCAGCTCACCTATGTGGTAAGAGAGCTTTTCGAGATTGCTTTTGTATATCTCTTCATACTCTGGCTTTCCGGCGGCTATGGCGCATTCATTACTTTTCTTTTTCAGTTCAGGGATCAGGAATGACGATTGCCAGTCGTATTGGCTGATCATCATCTCAGTTTCGAAGTATGGTTTCATGAACCTGCTCGACCGGTACTGTTCCACGGCCATCGCCTCGTATGCCCAGCGCATGGTCATCACATCGCCTATGACCGGCACATAGATCTTTTTGGTCAGGGAGTTATGGAGGTCGTCAAACCTGACCATGGCCCCTCCGAGGAGGAGCTGTGGCACAAGCACCAGGGGAACAAGGATATAAATGCTGATTACCGTCTTCATGCCGGAGGAGATATTCAGCCCCACCATATTACCGAAGCAGGAGGTTGTGAACAGTATCAGCCAGTGTCGCCACAACATCCCCTCAACCTCAAGGATCCCATGAGATATGAGCACATACATCAGCGTCTGAACTGCCGATAGTCCGAAAAGGAAACTGATTTTCGACAGCAGATAGCTTGCCCGGCTTATATTCAGATACTTCTCCCTCTCTATTATCTTTCTGTCCTTGAATATCTCCTCTGCACTCACTGTCAGTCCGAGGAAGAGGGCCACCACCACGCTCATGAACAGGAAGACCGGGTAGCTCTTGTTGTCAGAGAAAAGGTACATGCCGTTTGAGGTGTACTTCGCCACGAAGCCCAGGATGAATGCCAGGAGGGGCGGCTCAAGGAGGTTGATTACCATGTATTGCCTGTCGGCATACTTTCTTACCAGGTTCCTCTTGATGAAGGTATTAGTCTGTTTCTTCCTCTCCGGGATTTTGAAGTTGCTGGGGGGCAGTGGTTTCATCTCCGGCTTGCCGGTCAGGGCGGGCTCCATCTTCTGACGGTACCTGTGGTACCACTCCACGGGTGAGACCTGTCTCTCCTGCCCTTTCCGGCCGTCGGGGTCAACCACCTTGGCTTCCACTATCTGCAGGATCTCATCCGTCTCAACGTTGCCACAGGTGGGGCACTCGCTCTCCGCCGCGTTGGCCTGGGAGGTCTCAGTCTTGAAATATACAATGGCGTCAACCGGGTCGCCGTCATAGATCATATACCCACCCCTGTCGAGCACCCAAAGTCTGTCAAACATCTTCAGGATGTCAGATGAAGGCTGGTGGATGATGACAAAGACAAGCTTGCCGTTCAGAGCCTGATCTTTAAGCAGGTCCATTACATTCTCCGAGTCATGCGATGCCAGTCCTGATATGGGCTCATCGGCGAAGAGCACGGCAGGCTCACGCATAAGCTCGAGGCCTATGTTCAGCCTCTTGCGCTGACCGCCGCTGATCTTCTTGTTCAGGGGATCGCCCACGAGCATGTCACGGTAGTCATACAGGTCAAGCTCCCTGAGCACGGAGACCACTACCTCGTCAAGCTTCTTCTCATCATAGTTGCCGAAAGTGAGCCGCGCATTGTAATAAAGATTCTGGTAGACGGTCAGCTCCTCAATAAGGAGGTCATCCTGCGGAACGTATCCTATAAGTCCGTTGACCTCATCAGGTTCATTGTGCAGGTCATACCCGTTGATATAGACTGCACCGCTTTCCGGCTTCAGCTTCCCGTTGAGGATATTCAGAAGGGTGCTCTTGCCGACACCGCTGCCCCCCATGATTCCAACCAGGTTTCCCGACTTGATGCTGAAGCTCATAGGCTGAACGCCGTTGTCAGACCCCCTGAAG
>JBHEOU010000131.1:0-5348 GCA_046260645.1 Bacteroidales bacterium
GTTGCGGGGCATCTTCGTTCCTGACATATATCTCGCAACCGCCTGAGCCTGTGTAGCCGGTGGTTGAGAATATAACATTATCTATACCGGCAAATTTCATGATCTTGAAAGTATAATACTCCATGTCCGTAACCGGTTCGTCCGTAAGCTTCTGCATGGCTTTCAGTGCCAGCGGGCCCTGTACTGCCAGCTGCGCTGTCCATTCCGAAGCATTATGCATTGCCTTGCCCGGCCCGGATTCAATACCAAACCGTCCGGCATGCTTAACACACCATTCCCAGTCCTTTTCGATGTTCGCGGCATTGACCACGAGAAGATACTTTTCGGCAGTCAGACGGTACACCAGCAGGTCATCAACAATGCCTCCCATGCCGTTCGGAAAGCATGTGTACTGAACCTTACCGTCGGTAAGTGCCGAAACATCATTTGTGGTAATATATTGAAGAAATTCCAGGGCACGCGGACCGTTGACCCAGAATTCACCCATATGTGAAACATCAAAAACCCCTGCCTTCTCCCGGACCGTAATATGCTCTTCTGTTATACCCGTATACTCAACAGGCATATTATAGCCGGCAAACGGGATTAGTCTTGCACCCAGGGCCTCATGGAACTTAAGAAACGGAGTGTTTTTCATTTTAAAAGGTTTTGATTTATAGCAAAAGTAGGATTTTTCGGCTGATAAAAACCTGCAATAAATCATTTTTGGCCGCCCTCATTCAGACATTAATCATGTTCAGAAGGTTTCAATATTTCTATATTTGTACCCGTTACTAAACCTGTGCAGATGGAATATACCACCTTCAAACCTGATTACCTGGTGAACATCACCGGAGGTGACATGGCCACAATGGAAGAGATAGCGGGGATCTTTGTCAATCAGATTCCGGAATTCCTTAAGGAGATGAAACAGCTTCTGGGCCAGAAAAAGTATCTCGAGCTTGGACTGCTTGCACACAAGGCCAAGGGATCAGTGAGCGTGATGGGTATGGAGGAGACTTCGAAGATGCTTAAGGATTTCGAGCTGCTGGCAAAAGCAGGCGAGCAGAAAGAGAGATATGAGGGCTTCATTGCCAGATTCGAGGAAGATACCACGGCGGTAATTGCCGAGATGAACGATTACATAAGCAAAAACAGGTAACCGGGCATGGTACATTCCGAAAAAGTTGACGGGGTTGAGGTCCTCAGCTTCACCACAGACAGGATAAACGCGCTTAATGTAGATGACATCAGGCCAGACATTCTGAGGATGTTTGATCTGCCCTACACCAAGGTTGTGATAGACCTTGGCGGGGTAGACCTCCTTGACAGTACAGCTTTTGCCATGATACTGCACTCCATGCGTGTAGCCCGGTCAAATTATTGTACCATAAGGCTTTGCGGACTGACCCCTCGCGCCCGTGAACTCTTCGAGCTGCTCCAGCTTCACACCGCTCTCGATATCTATCCTGACCGCTCCAGCTGTGTCGAGAGCTTCAAACGCAGCAGCCCGTACTAGACATTTGTCATTACCAGTTCACCTGCCTGTACATCGATCCTGACGGTTTTCTCCTTATCTATGGAACCGGCGATGATCTCCTTTGACAGCTTATTAACTATCTCTTTCTGTATAAGGCGTTTCACAGGCCTTGCTCCAAACAGCGGGTCATATCCCTTGTCTGCAAGCCATGCCACCGCCCTGGGGGAAATCTCGCTCCTGATCCCCTTTTCTTCAAGCATCTGAGCTACCCTGCCGAACTGCATGCTCACTATCTCCCTGATCTGCTCCAGGGTCAGGGGCCTGAACATTACGATCTCATCGACACGGTTTACGAACTCGGGTCTCAGAGTGTTCCGGAGCATCTGCACCAGCTCCTCTCTTAGCTTCTCCGCCTTCTCATCCGTCAGGACTCCATCACTCTCCTCAATGCTCTCACGAATGAGCGTCGAGCCGAGGTTCGAGGTCATAATAATAATGGTATTCCGGAAATTGACCGTCCGGCCCTTGTTGTCAGTAAGCCTGCCGTCGTCAAGGAGCTGCAGCAGTATGTTGAACACATCAGGATGAGCCTTTTCTATCTCATCAAGCAGCACCACTGAATAGGGTTTGTGTCTTATTGCCTCGGTAAGCTGCCCCCCCTCATCGTATCCCACGTAGCCGGGAGGGGCACCTATCAATCGTGATACGCTATGTCGCTCCTGGTATTCAGTCATGTCAATGCGGGTCATCAGGTTCTCATTGTTGAAGAGGTATTCCGCCAGGGCTCTTGCCAGTTCAGTCTTACCCACACCTGTTGTGCCGAGGAATATGAATGAACCCACGGGGCGTTTCTCATCCTGTAGGCCTGCCCTGGACCGGCGTACGGCATCAGACACGGCAGTAATGGCTTCATCCTGCCCTACCACCCGTTTATGAAGCTCCTCCTCCAGTCTGAGAAGCTTTTCCTTTTCGCTTTCAAGCATCCGTGACACGGGGATGCCTGTCCAGCGCGCCACGATTCCGGCGATATCATCAGAGCGGACATCGTCGCGCACCATCGATCCTGTATTACGCTTCTCGTCTATCTCCTCCTGCAGTGCAGCTATCTGGTTCTCGTTCTCCACTAGCTTGCCATAACGTATCTCTGCCACCCTGCCGTAGTCGCCGCTCATCTCAGCCTTCTCAGCCTCGAACCTGAACTCCTCCGCCTCCTGTTTCTTCTTCTGCAGGCTCTCTACCAGCTCCTTCTCCTCCCGCCAGCGCGCTTTCAGAGTGTCACGTCCTGCCGACAGGTCAGCTATCTCCCTTGAGAGCTCCTGCTCCTTGACAGTGTCACCGTCGCGGCGCACAGCCTCCCGTTCTATCTCCAGCTGCCTGATCTGCCTGTCCGCGGTGTCTATCTCCTCAGGCACGGAGTTCATCTCCAGCCTGAGCCGTGCAGCCGCTTCATCGATAAGGTCAATAGCCTTGTCAGGAAGGAACCTGTCGGTAATGTACCTGTAAGAGAGATCAACAGCCGAGATGATTGCCTCATCTCTTATTATCACCTTGTGGTGGGTCTCATACTTCTCCCTCAGTCCGCGTAGGATGGAGATTGCGTCAGCCCTGTCAGGCTCACTGATTTGTACCACCTGGAATCGCCGCTCCAGTGCCTTGTCGGACTCAAAGTACTTCTGGTATTCATTTGTGGTGGTTGCTCCAATGGCACGCAACTCACCCCTGGCGAGGGCAGGTTTGAGAATATTGGCGGCATCCATGGCTCCCTCCCCCTTGCCCGCCCCCACGAGCGTGTGTATCTCATCAATGAACAGAATGATGTCTCCATTTGACGCAATAACCTCATTTACAACTGATTTAAGCCTCTCTTCAAACTCACCCTTATATTTTGCCCCGGCTATCAAGGCACCCATATCGAGTGAATAGATCCGCTTGTGGGTGAGGTCTTCCGGCACGTCACCACGCACTATCCTGTGTGCAAGCCCCTCTGCAATGGCTGTCTTGCCTACGCCAGGCTCACCTACAAGTATCGGGTTATTCTTGGTTCGCCTCGAGAGTATCTGCAGCACGCGCCTTATCTCCTCATCCCTTCCGATGACAGGGTCCAGCTTACCTGCCCGGGCGCGCTCATTCAGGTCAATGGCGTACCGGTTAAGTGAGTCATACGTCTCCTCAGAGGTCTGACTGTTGACCCGGGCTCCCTTGCGCAGGTCAGCAATTGCAGCTGTTATGCCCTGGGTGGTAAGGCCGTGCTCCTTCATCAGAGATGAGGTCTTGTCTGTTCCGCCAGCCAGAGCAAGCAGGATATGCTCCACTGATACAAACCGGTCCTGCATCTTCGTAGCCTGGTCGGCAGCCCGTTTGAATACCGTTGAACATTCAGACGAGAAATAGGGCTTCCCACCGCTGACACGGGGATAACTCTCAATGATGCTGTCAAGCGCTTTGGAGAATGCTGTGGCATTGACACCGTTCTTTGACATAATAAATGAGACAATGCTCTCAGCCTCAGTCATAATACCCTTTAACAGATGACCGCTCTCGATCGCCTGATGACCCTCGCCCTCTGCAATGGTCATCGCCTTCTGCACCGATTCCTGTGCTTTAATGGTAAAATTCTCAAAATTCATCTCTGCGATTTTCTATAGTCTATGCAATTTTTTTGCCATTGCAACTACCACTGATAATCCATGTCATAATGACAGATGAGGGATAATATAGGGCATCGCGCTTCGTTATAATAAATTCAGACACTGTAATACAAGGTAGAAAACCTCCCCTGGATGAATGAGAAGATCCTTAACACCCTGATGCATCTCTTTGCCATCATTGCACCTGCACAGGGCAATGAGTCAGACAGGCGCAGGGTTGTTGAGGCCTTCCTGAGACCCCAGCTCAATCAGGAGGGTGTGGGTGCCTACCTGAGGATCTTCGATGCCTACTATGCCGAAGCTCAGCAAAGGCTGAAGAAGGGCAATGAAGCCCGCAGGAACTCATCCATCTCCGTAAGGATAATAAAGATCTGTTTTGATATCGGGGCTCAACTGACCCTGAACCAGAAAATCATTGTGCTGGTACAGTTACTCGAATACTGCCGCTCAGATGAAGCCGAGGTCAGCAGTACTGAACTCGAGTTCATCATAACAGCTGCCGAAGGATTTAATATTAATCATGATGATTACCAGCTCATACAGCAGTTTGTGATGTCAAGCCGGTCAGAGGTACCGGAGTCGTCGCAGGTCCTGATAATTGACAGTGACAGGAAAAGCAGTTACGAGAAGACACATCATATTGTCAATGACACATTGAGGGGGCAGGTGCGGGTACTGAACCTGCCGCAGGCTGACATGCTCTTTGTCAGGTCATTCGGTACGGGAGAGCTGCTTCTCAGCGGCCAGCTAAGGCATGAAGACAAGGTCTATCTCTTCGAACGGGGTGCATCGCTGAAGTTCATGAGCAGCAAGCCCATCTACTACTCAGAGGTGATCAGGCAGTTCCTTGACGAGAGCGTACTGGCCTCAAGGGTAGTGTATAAGGTCAGCGACCTTGAATACAAGTTCAAGGGCGGACAGGTGGGACTGCACCGGATGAGCTTTGCCGAGGAATCGGGAAGGCTGGTGGGTATCATGGGTGCCTCGGGAGCAGGAAAGTCAACCCTGCTGAGTGTCCTTAACGGCACAAACAGGCCCGATGCCGGGGAGGTGCTGATAAACGGCATCAACATCCACAAAGAGGCAGACAAGGTCAAGGGGCTGATCGGATATGTGTCTCAGGATGACCTCCTGATAGAGGAGCTGACCGTTTTCGAGAACCTGTTCTACAATGCCAGGCTATGCTTTGGCAACCTCACAGATGATGAGATCAACCTCAGGGTTGATAATATGCTGCACAG
>JBHEOU010000132.1:0-5320 GCA_046260645.1 Bacteroidales bacterium
CCTTTCGGCTATCGGGGCAAGCTCTACGGGTAATTCCTCACTACTGCCTTAAATCTTAATTCTCAACTCTTCTCCTTCGCCTCCACCAGCCGGGTTATAAACGCCGTTACCTCGGGCTGTTTTAAGAAATTATATTTTGCACGCGTGGGGCCCTTACCCACCTTGAGGGAGATGGCATTGTCAGGCAATGCCCCGAAAAGCTCCTCATCAGTCTTGTCATCACCGATGGCAAGAATGAAGTCATTCCTCCCCGATGCTGTCAGTTTCTTTGCTGCAGAACCCTTGTTATACCCTGACATCTTAACCTCAACCACCTTATGCCCGTCTATGACTTGCAGCGGCATGCTGATTATTGACTCCTCAAGTTCATTTTTCAGTTCTATGGCCCTGAGGGCGGAGAGATCCGGATCAGCATTGCGATAATGCCATGAGAGCGAAGCCCTCTTCTGCTCCACGAAGGAGCCCTTGCATCTGTTGGTGAACCTGCTGAGAAGGGGAAGGATCCTCTCTTTCCATGAATCATCCTGCTCAACAGACGACTCCCACTCCCCGTCGGGAAACCGGATAAAGGCCCCGTGCTCCGCCACGAGCGTCAGTTTGAGATTGGAAAACCATTTGTCAAGGAAATCCCTATTACGACCGCTGATGATTATAACATCAGTCACCGCTGCCAGCCTCCCGGTAAGCGCTATCAGCTTCATGTCAGGTATGGCCATCTCGGGTAACTCCCTTATAGGCACAAGGGTGCCGTCATAATCAAGAAAGAGTAACGGTTCGCGCGCCTTGCAGAATGATTCTATGATCCCGTTTTCGATATCACGGTTGATAAGCCTCACCCTGAAGCTCTGCCTGTCAGCCTTTACCTTAACTGTTGACCTTAGAATGTCATCGGCCCATGAGAACACATCATAATCGCGAAGCCTCCTTTTCATAGTTTCAATACGGTCTCCCTTTTCTTCCTCATTCATTGTCAGGGCCTGGTATATTGCATCAGCCATCTGCGATATGTCCGACGGGTTGACCAGTATCGATTCACTCATCTCCGCAGCTGCTCCTGCCAACTCGCTGAGGATGAGCATACCATAATGCTGGTGCTGTGCTGCAACATATTCCTTGGCCACCAGATTCATGCCGTCACGCAGAGGGGTCAGCAGTCCCACATCACTGTGCGAGTATAGAGCTACCAGTTCATTAAATCTCAATGACTTGTACTGATAGATAATAGGGTTCCAGTCCAGGGTTCCGTACTTGCCGTTTATGCGGCCTACCGTGGCCTCAATCTCCTTCTTCATCTCCTGGTACCGAACAATGGTGTCACGTGAGGGAACCATCACCATGTTGAATATCACCCTTCCCCTCATGTTACTGTAACGCTCCAGAAAAAGCTCAAAGGCAGCCAGCCTGTTGAGGAATCCCTTGGTGTAATCAAGCCTGTCAACTGAGAAGATGAGCAGGCGGTCGCGCTTCTGTTTGCGTATCCTCGAAATGAATTTTTCAGTCTCCGGCTCCACGATGGCATCATTGAATTTCTTATAATCAATGCTTATCGGAAATGCGTCAGCCCGTGAGTATATCTCGTCTGACATAACGGTGTTGAGCAAAATGTCATAGCCAAGACATCTTCTTACCGATTTCAGGAAGTGCTGTGCATAGTCATGAGTATGAAAACCTATCAGATCAGCACCTAAAAGTCCCTTTAATATTGCGGCCTGGTAGCCGTCCGGCATAATTCGGAATACCTCATATGACGGGAAAGGAATATGTAAAAAGAAGGCTATCGACGCCTCCGGGAACTCCTCCCTGACCATTCCCGGCAGCAGGAACAGCTGATAATCATGGATCCAGATAAAGTCGCCCGGTCTGATTATCTTCTTCAGCTCCCTTAAAAAGAGCTGGTTTGCCTTACGATAGTTTTCGAAATAACCCTGTCCGAAAATAGCCATGGAGGGGAAGTAATGAAACAAAGGCCAGATCAGGTCATTGCAGAAACCGCCGTAGAATTTCTCATTGACACTGTCAGGTATCTTCACCGGCACAAGTTCGAAAGTCTCCTTCACCTCATCAATTGAGTTCATTTTTTCGGCAGGGTGTTCACCTTTGCCTACCCAAACGGTCTTATCCATTACGGAGGCGCTATCAGTGTTTTTCATCCTGTCAGTCAGTGAGAGCACTGCAGAGACCAGCCCTCCGGTGTTTTGAACAGCCGTGAGGTTGCCGTTTCGCTCTTTTAGGGTGAACGGGAGCCTGTAGGCAACGATCACTATTCTCTTGAATTCCGGTAGTCTGCTGTTTTCCATTTCATTCTTTTTTTACAGGAATACGGGCCTGTCCAGCCTTGCCGCAATCCGATATATCGCATTCATCAGTCCCACATGGCTGTATGTCTGGGGGAAATTGCCCCACTGGCTGCCATCAAGTCCGGCATCTTCACTGAAGAGCCCCAGATGGTTGGAGTATTCAAGCAGTTTTTCAATGGTTCTGGCTGCTTCATCTACCTTGCCGGTGCTTGCCAGGGCCTCGGCATACCAGAAGGCGCACACCAGGAAGGTTGCTTCAGATTTACCGAAGTCATCATCATGAATATACCTGTAGAACAAACCCTCTTCTGTCTTCAGGTGTCCAGCCAGCGCAGCAAGATGCTCCTGCGCCCTGTCACCTGATGGGTCAAGATAATTCATTGTCACAAGATGAATGGTGGCGGCATCATAGTTATCGTTGCCAATGGCCTGCATGTATGCCTTCAGATCGGTGCGGTAGCATAGCTCGATCTTCTCCGCGGCCCTGGTCGCCAGCTTCCCGGCCTTGGACCTGAGGTCATTGTCTGAAAAGTAGGCGGCGATCTTCTCCGCAGCCTTGCTGCCTGCCCAATGGAACAAAAAGGTGTAGCAGTTCTCCTGCATCCTGTTTCGGAACTCCCATATCCCTGCATCAGGCTTCTCTATCGTCTCCTCAATGCGGCTGAGAAGCCAGTAGATGACCTCCCTCGACTTCTTGTAAGAGAGGTAATTGAGCCTCCTGTCAATATAGAGCGGCAGGAGACTGGCAAGAACCTGCCCGTAGATGTCATACTGCTCCTGGTGATAAGCATCATTGCCGAGATGCACCGGTTTGTTCCCCAAATAGCCCTTAAGATCAAGCTCTGTCTCTTTCGGCACAGCTGTACCGGCGATGGTGTACATGGGATTTATCTTCTGCTTCTCTGAAAGAATGATATTCTGGATATAGAGAAAATATTTCTCCAGTTCATCAAAGTGCCCGAGATTGTTGAAGGCGTTAAGGGTATAGTACGAATCTCTCATCCAGCAGTAGCGGTAGTCCCAGTTCCTGCCGGCACCCGGCGCCTCCGGAAGACTGGTTGTGCCTGAAGCAATAATGGCCCCGGTATCCTCAAACTGATGAAGCTTCAGTACCAGCGCCGACCTGATGATCTCATCCTGAAAGATATTGGGTATTGAGGTGTTTTTGATCCAGTGTCCCCAGTATTTGGAGGTCTTCTCCAGGAAATCGTCAACCGTTGCCTCCAGCGGTGCCTCCAGCGGAACACCGTATGTGAGAGCCATGTAACATGTGTCATTCAGTATAAACGGCTGATTATTCATGATATAGGTAAGAGGAATATTGGTTGTAAGCCTGACCTGTGTATCAAAATTAAGGAACCGGATATGATTGCTGCCGGCTACGATCTGAGGCCTGAATTCCCCGTAGCTCCCTACCGGTTCGCACTTCACGGTAATAAACGGATTGCCGTCAAGGAGCTCTATCTTGCGGATGAGCATCAGTGGCCGGTAATACCTGTCATACTGGTAGAACCGCGGGGCAAAGTCGGTAACCCTGAACTTGCCGTCATCTGTAATGAATTCAGTTGAAAGGATATTGGTGTTCTTCAGGTATGACTGGAAGGTATAATAATCCTTCCCCGCCGGCTTGATGGAGAACTCGCCACCTTTAGCTTCGTCGAGCAATGACCCGAACAGAAAGCTGCTGTCGAACCTTGGCAGGCACATCCATTTTACCTCTGCTGTCTTGTTTATATAGGCAAGAAACGAACAATTGCCTATTACTCCCATGTCATACTTATGAATGGATTCCATAGTGTCTCAATGTTAAATCAGGCTGCCCCTGCCAGGGCACGGCAGCTAAATCTACCGGTTCCCCGGGAGGGGGTGGCTACAAGATACTCAATTATCCTGACTTAAAGCAGAACTGTCGCAAGTAACGACCCTGTTTCAAGTTAAATATTCAATCCGTTTCAAATTTGAATGTATCAAACCGGTACGAATCGACCGGTGCACAGGTACATACCAGGTTGCGGTCACCGTAACCGTTATCCACCCTGCCCACCGAAGGCCAGAACTTGTTCTCAACGGTCCATGCGAGCGGATAGGCTGCCTTCTCACGGGGATAGGCATGTTTCCAGCTGTCGGAGATGACTGCAACAGCCGTATGGGGTGAGTTCTTAAGCACGTTATCCTCCCTGTCAGCCGATCCCTGTCTTATCTCATCGATCTCCCGCCATATGCTCTTCATGGCATCGATGAACCTGTCGAGCTCAGCCTTCGGCTCTGACTCGGTAGGCTCAACCATGAGTGTACCGTGAACAGGGAATGAGAGTGTGGGGGCATGGAAGCCGTAGTCCATCAGCCTCTTGGCAATATCCGATTCATCCACGCCTGCCTCCTTGAAACCCCGGCAGTCGAATATCAACTCATGAGCACAGCGGTCGTTTGTTCCGGTATAGAGGATCTTATACATGGTGCCCAGAGAGGCGGCAATATAGTTTGCATTCAGGATGGCATACACGGTAGACTTTGTAAGCCCTTCAGCTCCCAGCATCATTACATAGGCATGGCTGATGGTCAGCACATGAGCGCTGCCGAAAGGTGCAGCCGCCACAGCGGTGATGCCATGACTGCCGCCGGTCTTCACAACCGGATGTGACGGAAGAAACTCTGCCAGCTTCATGTTGCACAGGAGGGGGCCCATGCCCGGACCGCCACCGCCGTGGGGTATGGCAAATGTCTTATGCAGGTTGAGATGGCATACATCCGCCCCGATCCGCCCCGGACTCGTCAGACCTACCTGCGCGTTCATGTTGGCACCGTCCATGTAAACAAGACCTCCGTTCTCATGAACTATATCCGTCATCTCAATGATGGCCTCCTCAAAGACCCCGTGCGTCGAGGGATAGGTTATCATCGCAGCGCTGAGGTTATCACGGTGCTCGACGGCTTTCTTCCTCAGGTCGTCAACACTGATGTTCCCCTTCTCATCGCACTCCACAACCACCACCGTCATGCCGGCCATGGCTGCGCTGGCGGGG
>JBHEOU010000133.1:0-292 GCA_046260645.1 Bacteroidales bacterium
AGATTATTCCTTTCAGTTCTGAAGCTCTTGCAGGGTCGCATTCAAAAGTAATAAGCAGGTCAGCCTTCTCTACAGGTCTCTTGTAAGATGTTGCACCGGTGCTCACTCCGTAAGTGCCGCCCTCATCCTCGCGCACTTTTTCAGTATAGACCAGGTCAAGAATAGCCGTCAGTACATCCATCATCAGGTTATTCTTCGGGTTGAATTTGAGTTCAGAAGAATAGTTCATGAGCACTCTGGCTTTCGGGACGGCCAGCGGAACAGGGATCTCTTTCCGGACAGTGCCGGCAGG
>JBHEOU010000133.1:302-5041 GCA_046260645.1 Bacteroidales bacterium
TTCGGGTTTTTCTGCATTGCAGTAACCACGGCAATATAGCGTCCGATGATGGCGTCATAGGCTTCACGGTTGTAGTTGGGCCGCGCAAAACGGAGGTAGAGCAGCTGCATCATGGTCTCAAAGTCCTTCGGTGTGGAGGAGCCGGATATTGTCTGCATCGTCTCCTGCAAGCCCATGGAGACGGATGCTTTCTTGCCCGCCAGCATCTTTGTCAGGGCTACGTTGTCAAATTCGCCTGCACCGTACATTGAAATTATCAGTGGGAAGAGCGTAACTGACGGCATAAGAGAGTCGGGATAGACTGATGACCCTCCGAAGGCATAGCCTGTTATCGTCACGTTGTCCTTTTCATAGTCGGCGTGCCTGAATACCACCCTGGCACCGTTTGAAAGAGTCCACTCCGTGGCACTGAACTGAGGCAGGGGAACACTCTTTATCACCTTTGAACCGGGGAGGGTTTCTCCGATGAGGTCATCTCCGCCCGTTATATCTTCATAGGGGGTGATATCAGCATTTTGCACCTTGCTGAACAGCGCCAGTGCCTCCTTTTCGGAAAGATGGTCCCTGTCGTCAGGTCCCTGTACAACGATGAAG
Source organism: Bacteroidales bacterium (assembly GCA_046260645.1). GTDB lineage: Bacteria > Bacteroidota > Bacteroidia > Bacteroidales > VadinHA17 > SR-FBR-E99. Next base: position 897 of record JBHEOU010000133.1, read on the forward strand.
CTGTTGTTGTCAGAAACAAGGCCTTTAAGTCTTTCCGTCACATCGGCAAGGGTAATCTGCGGAAGGATCTGCTTGTAGTAATCATATTGCAGATCAAGTGACGGGATCGGTTCGCCTGTAAGGAAATGGTCAGTTATCCGTGAGGCCCAGCTGTCATTGCTGATCTTGTCCTTTTGCTTGTACCTGTTCTCGAAATTGGCAAGCATGGTTGCTTTTGCCCGCTCCAGTTCGCCTTTTGTAAAGCCGTGCCTCTGCACTCTTTCAAGTTCTGTCAGTGCTGCCTCAAAAGCCTTGCTCTCTTCGTCATCACGGACTGAGGCCGATAGGGTCAGGGCATTATAGTTTCTTGCCAGGAATGAACCGTAGCTGAGTGATCCGCTTATGAAAGGCGGTGTTCCCTTCTGTACAATCTCACTGAAACGGTTGCTCATCATACTGTTCATCAGGGCAATGACATATCCGTCACGGATGTAGTCCATATCCCTTGGTACCGTGTCAGGGTGAGTATCTATCGTAATCAGGCTTACTGATGTCTGTGCTGCTTCGGGATCAGTCAGCAGCAGATAGCGGGTGCCTGATTTCGCGACAAGCCGGTTCTCTGGTCTGGTGATCGGGTTTTCGACTGCCGGTATAGGCGAGAAGATCTCCCTGATCTTTCCTTCGACAGCATCAACGTCAACATCACCAACCACAACTATTGCCTGAAGATCAGTCCGGTACCAGTCGTGATAAAAATCGCGCAGCGTTTCAGGGGAGAAGTTTTTAATAACCGCGGTATCACCTATGATATCTCTCACAGCGTACTGTGATCCTTCAAACAGCACCGGCAGCATCTGTGTCATCATCCTCCACGAGGCATCGCGTCTTGTACGCCACTCTTCTATGATTACACCCCTCTCTTTATTGATCTCCTCTTCCGAGAGGGCAAGGAAGTCAGACCAGTCGGCAAGGATCATCAGGCAGCTGTCTATCAATCCGGGTTTACCAACGGGAACATCGCTGAGGTTGTAGACGGTCTCGTCCCAGCTTGTGTAGGCGTTTATATTTCTGCCAAAGGCCACGCCATGGCGTTCAAGGGTGTTCAGGACACCTTTTCCCGGGAAGCGCTTCGTACCGTTGAAGGCCATATGCTCAAGGAAATGCGCCAATCCGTTCTGGTTGTCATTTTCAAGAATGGCTCCCACGTTCTGGATGATGTAATAACTGGCCCTTCCGGCAGGCTCGGTATTATGCCTGATGTAGTAGGTGAGGCCGTTCTGAAGCTTTCCGATCCGGTATGCAGGATCAAGCGGAATAGTGCTGTCGGTAGGATTCTGTGCCGTTGCAAGCAGGGTTACGGCAACAAGCAATGAGAGAAGAAGAAATCTTTTCATGATTACATTTTATTTTTAGCATTCAGAGACATTGACACGACTTATCGTTATCAAATTTAGAAATAAAACCATCACCAAACTATGGTTTGCCTGTATTATTTTCGGGGGAAAAAATTTTAGAACAGTCCGTGCAGTTCGGCGTTGATTTTGTCGATCACTTCGCTGAGGTGTTCCTTGTTTTCGGGGAAGTCATAATAGTCGGCCTCAAGAATGAGCAGCCTGCCGAATTTGTATGATTCTATCCAGGCCTCATAACGTTCGTTGAGTCTTTTGAGATAGTCAAGTCTGATTGAGCTTTCATATTCACGCCCGCGTTTCTGTATCTGACTTACCAGTGTAGGCACGGAGGCCCTCAGATAGAGAAGCAGGTCGGGAGGTTCAACAAGTGAGCTCATCAGTTTGAAGAGGGTAAAATAGTTTTCAAAGTCGCGTGTTGACATCAACCCCATTGCATGAAGGTTGGGAGCGAATATATATGCGTCTTCGTATATGGTGCGGTCCTGGACGATGGTGTTCTTTGCCTTTTTGATTTCAAGCACCTGGCTGAAGCGGGAGTTGAGGAAGAAGATCTGGAGGTTGAATGACCATCTCTGCATGTCCTCATAAAAATCATTGAGGTAGGGGTTTTCGTCAACATCCTCATAATGAGCCTGCCATCCGTAGTGTTTGGAGAGCAGACCGGCAAGAGTTGTCTTGCCTGATCCGATGTTGCCTGCGATTGCTATATGCATAAAATGACGGTTTAAATCTGAGTTTAAATATATGAAAAAGGGAGGGAGAAGTTCTGTCTGTTGATAAAAAGATTCAGTGGCCGGCGGATTTCAGGACACTTTCAACATACTCCCTGTTATTAGACAATCTCGGCATTTTGTTCTGCCCCCCGAGCTTGTCCCTCTCACGGAACCATTTATAAAAGGTACCCTTTGGCACAGCCTTCACTATCGGCTTTCCAAGGGTCAGGTCCTTGTACCGTTTGGCCTCGTAGTCAGAGTTTAGATCTTTGAGCGCTGTATCAAGCAATTCAATGAAATGGTCCGGATCATCCGGGGCCCTGTCAAATTCTATTACCCATTCATGTGAGCCCCGTGTGTTATTGCCCATGTATACCGGTCCTGCGGTATATTCGATGATGTGTGCACCTGTGCCGAGGCATGCCTTCTCAAGTGCCTTTTCGGCATTGTCAATGATAACCTCCTCTCCGAATGCATTGATGAAGTGTTTGGTACGGCCGGTTATTTTTATCTTGTGCGGGAAGAGGCTGGTGAATTCAACTGTATCGCCAATGGCATATCTCCACAGGCCGCCGTCGGTTGAAATGACGACGGCATAATTCACGCCTTTTTCGACTTCTCCTATGGTTAGTGAGCGCGGATTGTCAGAACCGACCTCCTCTGCCGGAATGAATTCATAATAAACGCCGTAATCGAGCATCAGCAGCATGGAGCTGTCGGAGAGGTCATCCTGGATGGCGAAGAAGCCCTCGGAAGCATTATATGTCTCCATGTAATTCATCGCGGGGTCAGGAAGCAGTCTCCTGTATTGCTCACGGTAAGGGCCGAAGTTGATGCCGCCGTGGAAGAAGGCCTCAAGGTTGGGCCAGACCTGGTGGAGGTTTTCCTTCCCTGTGGCTTTAAGAATATGACGGATCAGAACCAGGTTCCATGAGGGTACGCCGGAGATGCTGGTGATATTCATATCCACCGTTCTTTCGGTGATCATTTCCATCTTCTCCTCAAAATCGGGAATCAGTGCTATATTGGCAGGCGGTGTACGTAAAAGATCGGTATAGGCTGGTGCATTATCAATCAGGATGGCAGAGAGGTCGCCGTATATTGAGTTGTTGCCGAAGTTGCTGATCTGTTTGCTTCCTCCCAGTGTCAGGCCCTTTCCACGAAATATATTTGTATCAGGATTTAGCGAGATGTAGAGCACCAGGCAGTCCTTTGCCCCGCGGTAATGAGTCCCTTTAAGCGATTCCCCGGTGATGGGGATGAATTTGCTTTTGGTGCTTGTGGTGCCTGATGATTTGGCAAACCACCTGACCTCACCGGGCCACAGAAGGTTTTCTTCTCCGGCTCTTAGCTTTTCCACATAGGGAATCAGCTCCTCATATGTCTGGATGGGTACATTATTACAAAATTGCCGGTGAGATGCAACAGAAGCATATCCGTGTTCCTTCCCCCATACTGTTTCTCTGCTGCGGGCTATAAGCCATGTCAGCACCTTCTCCTGGCTCTCCGCAGGATATTTCCTGAAAAGATCGATCTGTGACAGTCTTTTCGTGTTTATCCACTTTATGAAAGAAGGAATGAAAGGCATGGATCGTACTTTGCTTCAAAGATAATCAAAGCCGTTCTCAATTCATCTGAAAATTTCCTTCAGGACCTGGAGTGACCGTATCTGTCTTATACCGGTAAGGTGAAGGTTATAATACTTGAGTATCCTGGCAAGCAGTTCTGTGCGTTCTTCGCCTGATAGCTGCATTGATGCGATCTCTTCAGCCGGCATCTTCAGCAGGTGGTTAAGCATGACGGCGTTGCGGGGCTCGAAGAAGTCGGGGTGCAAGGGCTGGTGTGAAGTGAACTGCCCGGTGAGCATGTCAAAATAGCAATCCTGCATCGTGGTATGGGTTGGTCCGATTCCGGCATAGGCCATGAAAGCCACCAGGAACCAGAGGTGGAAGTTGCTTAATCCAACTGTCATTGAATCAAGGGTGATTACAGATGATTCGATGAAGTCAAAGAGCATCCGGTTTGTGTCTTCCTCCCTGAT
>JBHEOU010000133.1:5051-5317 GCA_046260645.1 Bacteroidales bacterium
ATGCAACTCCCTGTTTTCGTAATGATATAATTCAAGGTTGAAAATATTAAGCGGCTGGAAATAGTTGAATCTGGCGCCTCCCTTCCGTGAAGAGATACCTTTTACCATAACGGAAAGCCTCCCGTACTCCCGGGTATAGAAATGCGCGATCAGCGAGTTGTCTGAATACCTGACATGATGGATCAGTATGGCTTTGGACTTTACAAGCATTCGGGTGCGGTACTTTTCCAAATGTATTAAAGTTTACTGACAGCCGGCTTAAAAAG
>JBHEOU010000134.1:0-1001 GCA_046260645.1 Bacteroidales bacterium
TGCACCGCATTGACAAGAACACCTCCGGGTTGCTTGTCGTCGCCAAGAACGAGTATGCCCACAACAGGCTCGCCCGTCAGTTCTTCAACCGCACCACGGGCCGGCGTTACCTGGCACTGGTATGGGGTACACCTGACCCTCCGGAAGGTACTGTCACAGGCCATGTGGGACGCAACCTGCGCGACCGTAAGATAATGCAGGTATTCCACGACGGCAGCCAGGGAAAGCATGCGGTGACGCACTATAAGGTTGTGGAGCAGCTCGGTTATGTGTCGCTCCTCGAGTGCCGCCTCGAGACGGGACGTACTCACCAGATCAGGGTGCACATGGCATGGTTCGGTCATCCGCTCTTCAATGACGAGGAGTATGGCGGCCACCGCATCCTGAAGGGCACCACCTTCACCAAATACCAGCAGTATGTCCGCAACTGCTTCGCGCTCATCCCGCGGCAGGCACTGCATGCACAGACCCTGTCCTTCGATCACCCCGTCACCGGCAAGCGCCTCTCCTTCGAATCGCCCCTGCCACCCGATATGGAAGCGGTTCTGGCTAAGTGGAGGGGTTATACGGCTGGCCGGGAGTTAAGGATTTGCGATTTGTGATTTGCGATTTGCGATTTAATTAGAAATGATCTAATTTCCATTATTATACTATAGTGGAATAATTATGGAAATGAAAGAGCAAATCCAATTGCGGACGAAGAAATTGGCTATTGGAATCGTAAGGATGTGCGGTATGCTGCCAAAGACTGATTCCAACAAGATCATAAGCCGTCAGCTAATAAGGGCCTCTTGCTCTGTGGGAGCAAACTATCGTGCAGTCTGCAGGGCAAAATCATCTGCTGACTTCATCAATAAACTTAGTGTAGTTGAAGAAGAAGCCGATGAAAGTATTTTCTGGCTGGAGCTTCTTAGGGAACTTGAAACTCAATTTTCGGAGACTATCTCAGTAAATATCCGGGAAATGACGGAAATCCTCTCTATTGTCGTCGCAGCCAGAAA
>JBHEOU010000134.1:1011-5297 GCA_046260645.1 Bacteroidales bacterium
CTACCAGCTTCCCCCTGCTCCCCCGCCACCGAATCCGCCGCCGCCAAAGCCGCCGAACCCGCCGCCGCCACTGCTGCCACCGCCGGAGAATCCACCAAAGGTGCCGCCATGCGACCGCCCTCCACCCATCATGCTTAGAAGAAGCCATAGAGGCAGATTGCTTGAACCGCCCTTCTTCAGGTGCTTGTTGTTTGAACTGCCGGCAGAGACAATCAGGAAAAAGACGATGATAATGATAAATATGATTATGCCCGGCACTGCGGGTGAGGATGCATCCTCTGCGTATTTCTGGTATGAATATTCGCCGGCAGCCAGGGCCATGAGCACATCAGTCCCGGCATCAAGCCCGCCGTAATAATCGTTCTCGCGAAACCTTGGCAGTATCTCCCTGTCAATGATATCTGCGCTCGCAATGTCAGGGATGGCCCCTTCAAGGCCGTAACCTGTGGCAATGAAGATCTGCCCGGAGGACCTCTCTGTCTTGGTTTTAACAAGTATTAGTACCCCGTTGTTGAAGTCGCCCTGCCCCACTCCCCAATCCTTCGCCACCCTGTATGCGAAATCCGACCGGTCATACCCCTGAAGATCATTTACAATCACCACGGCAATCTGGTTGGATGTTGTATCATTGAATGCAACCAGCTTACTATCAAGCGACTGCGCTTCGGAGGAGGAGAGGACGCCTGCATAGTCGTTCACCAGTCGCGGTGGGTCAGGCCGGGCAAGGAGGGTCTGCGCCTCCAGGCTGAGTGTGACGGGAAGGAACAAAAACAGGCACAAAACAGATCTCAGCTTAATCATTTACATACCCCCGGTTCATTAATGTCAAATGAGATGGTGTCAGTGAGCTCGTTTATGTCGTTCCTGGCATAAGGGAAGTGCTCCTTCAGTTGTTCACCGGTCATGATTATACCCTCGGTGAGGCCCTCGGTGAAGAGGTCCTCACTGAACCGCTGATTCATGTGATCGCGTATGACGTCCCAGAACCCGGGGGGCACCATGGCATTGATCCCCGTATCTCCTATGATGGCAAACCTGCGCTCTTTTAGTGCAAGGTAGATGAGCACCCCGTTGCGGTCAGCAGTCCTGTGCATGCCCAGCTTCCTGAACAGCCATGCAGCCTCATCAAGCACATCGGCTTTGCATGATGTCTCAATATGCACGCGGATCTCTCCCGAAGTGGCGTGCTCGGCCTCACCTATGGCCCTGACAATAGCCTCCTGCTGTTCGCGGGTAAAGAATGTTGAAGCTTTCATCACACTGATCCTCAGAACTCAACCTGCGGCGCCACCTCGGTACCCTCGCGGGCTTCAAAATATGGTCTGTCGTTGAATTTTGTTATGGAGGCGATCATGTTGTTGGGAAACTTCTTGATGAAGGTGTTGTATTCCCTGGCAGCATCGTTGAAGTTGTTCCTGGCAACGGCAATACGGTTCTCAGTGCCTTCAAGCTCAACCTGCAGGTCACGGAAGTTCTGGGTGGCCTTTAGCTCAGGATACCGTTCCACAACAACCATCAGGCGGGCGAGGGCAGAGCTGACTTCGCCCTGGGCAGCCTGGAAATCCTGCATCTGTTCAGGGGTTATGTTCGAGGGGTCTATGGTCACCTGAGTGGCCTTTGCCCTTGCCTCAATGACCCTGGTGAGTGTCTCCTGCTCAAAGGCAGCAGCCCCTTTGACGGTATTTACAAAATTCGGAATTAGATCGGCCCTCCTCTGATACTGGGTCTCGACATTGCTCCACTCTGTGGCTACCTTTTCATTCATCGGTACAATCTTGTTGTAAATCCCTACACCCCATGAAATAAACAGTAAAAGGGCAACAAGCACAATCACGACTGTCACTATTCTGCTAACAGGTTTCTTTTCCATTTTCCGTTTGATAATTTTGTTTCAGCATCAAATTTAAATAAAAATCCGGCTCGATGACACAGCAGTAAACTCCCTGCCCAGGGTTTATAAGCAGGTTTTTTTCATTTGCATATTCGCGCGATATTAAATAGTGTAATTTTAGGGCAAAATTACAGAGTAATGAGGACCATTGCCATTGTTGCAGGAGGAAATTCATCCGAATACCCGGTTTCAGTCCGCAGCGCCCAGGGCGTTGCCAGGGCACTGGAAGGAAAATATGAGACGTACATAATCACAATCAAGGGTACCGAGTGGTTCTGGGATGATCCCAAAGGCCGTGTCTTCAGGGTAGATAAGAACGACTTCACGCTTGTGCTTGATGATCAGCGCATAAGGTTTGACGCTGCCTTTATCTCCATTCACGGTGATCCGGGAGAGAACGGCCCGCTGCAGGGGTATTTTGATATGACAGGGATTCCCTACACAAGCTGCAATGCCTTCGTCTCTGCGCTGACATTCAACAAGCAGGCCTGCAAGCTCTACCTGAACGAGTATGGCATCCCCATGACGGGCGGACTGCTTATCAGGAAGGGACAACAGTATGATGCCGACAAGATAGTAAGGCAGACAGGCCTGCCCTGCTTCGTAAAACCCAACGCCAGCGGATCAAGCTTCGGGGTTACCAAGGTTAAGAAAGCGGGTGAGTTCACCGAGGCCCTTGAAAAGGCTTTCGCCGAGGGGGATGAGGTGCTCGTGGAGTCGTTCATGAAAGGTACTGAAGTGGCCTGCGGAGTGGTGAAGACGAAACAGAAGAAGATAGTCATGCCCGTCACAGAGATAGTTCCCAAGAAGGAGTTCTTTGACTATGAGGCAAAATATATCAATGGTTTTTCTGAAGAGATAACGCCGGCGAGGTTGCCTGATGAGGTGACTGCACGCATACAGGAGCTCTCGTCGGAGATCTATGACATCCTTGGCTGCCGCGGCATTGTCAGGGTCGATTTCATTGTGACCGATAACGGCCCCGAGTTCCTGGAGATAAACACCATCCCCGGTATGACGGAGGAGAGTATCATCCCGAGACAGGCCGCGGTGTCCGGCATCTCGCAGACAGACCTCTACTCAATGGTAATCGAGGATCTGTTCTGATCCTCTCTCCAGCTACTACCAGTCGGGGCCTGTTACTCATTCCGCAGTCGGCAATGTCTTGCGCCCCTAAGAAGTTGGACTAAAAGTACTAATTAAAAAAGTACTTTTATGTTAATGAAAAAGGAGCATTACAAGAGAACTCCTCAAGAGAAGGAGAAGATCCTGCTGGACATCCAGAGCCTTGGTGTCAATGCGGGATGCCGCAAATACAATCTTTCCAAAGGTCAATATTATGATTGGCTGGACAGGTATAATGCTCATGGTCTTGAAGGCTTGGAGGATCGACGGGCCAGGAACATGAGTGGTGAGTTAAAACGCCTGGAAAAGGAGAACAAGCTTTTGAAGGAGCTACTGGCAGAGAAAGAGCTAGAGTCGAAGATGAAGGACGAGCTTTTAAAAAAAAAGCGTGCACTGTGGGAGAAAAAAGAGAAATAGTGTGCCGGTATGTTGGCAAAGGGCTTAATGTCTCTGATGCTGTCGCATTAGCAGGTATTAGAAAGAGCACCTACTATTATCGGCCCAATGGTAAGCCCAAGGGAAAGAGACCGTCAACTCATACTTTCAAGCATGGGGAAGGCATGGTGACTAATGATGCTGTCGTTGGGGAGATAATTAACCTCATATCTCCTGAATATCATGATTATGGCTATAAGGTATCGTCAGAACTGCTCAAACGCAAAGGATATCTGATTAATCACAAGAAGGTTAAGCGCCTGATGAAGGACAATCACCTGTTACATCCACAAACTATAAAGGCGGAGCCTTTGAACAGGGTATTTATCAGTTACACTGTTCCACCTTTGGATGGTCCTTTTAAAACGATCGAGGCAGATATTAAATATATCTATATACATGAGCAGAACAGGAATGCTTTTCTAATTACCTTCTTATGTACCTTTTGTCGTTATGCTATTGTATGGGACCTCCGTTACACCATGACTGGCCAACAAATTAAAGACCTGGTAATGGCCCTTATAAATCATCCTATCGTAAGAGAAAATATTGATCAGAACACCAGGATTATGATAAGGACTGACAATGGGCCCCAGTTTATCGCAAAAATACTTGTCAATGCACTGGAGACCATTGGATTAAAACATGAATTTATTAATCCGGGCACCCCTCAGCAAAATGCCCATATAGAGTCGTTCCACAGCACTGTGACTCGCCTAGTCTGCAGTAAAAATGTCTTCCGGGATCTATCCCACGCCAGGCAGATCTTCAATGAGTTTTACTTTGCTTATGATAACACCAGGGTAATGCAAGCTCTGCTATACTATCCTCCTAA
>JBHEOU010000135.1:0-5268 GCA_046260645.1 Bacteroidales bacterium
CTGCCGACTGGCTTTGACTGCCGGCTGCCGACTGCTGACTGCCGACTCCTTTAAGCGAAAGCTGTATCCGTTTGCGGGCCAGGTCAACGCTTACCACCCGCACCATAAGCTGCTGGTGGAGTTTGACCACCTTTGACGGGTCATCAACGTAGCGGTCTGCCATCTGCGAGACATGCACCAGGCCATCCTGTTTCACTCCTATGTCAACAAAAGCGCCGAATTTTGTAATGTTTGTCACTATACCCGGTACCACCATACCCTCCTTCACATCCTCCAGGGTGTGTATATCCGCGAAGCTGAACTCCTGTATCGCTGATCGCGGGTCGCGGCCCGGTCGGGCCAGCTCCAGCATGATATCCTTCAGTGTCGGCAGCCCTGCTTCGGGAGTAACGTACCTTTCAATATTTATAGCTTTTCGTCTGGAATCATCGCCTATCAGTTCTGCCACTGTACAGCCGGCATCCATTGCCATCTTCTCAACAATGTGATAGCTCTCGGGATGTACTGCCGAGGCATCGAGCGGGTTGGTGGCGTTCCTTATCCTGAGGAACCCGGCGGCCTGTTCATAGGCCATGTCGCCCATGCGTTTCACCTTCATCAGGTCAGCGCGCGAGCGGAAGGGTCCTTTCTCTGTGCGGTGATCGACTATGTTCTGTGCCAGCTTCGGTCCGAGGCCTGAGACATATGTCAGCAGGTGCGGGCTGGCGGTGTTCACCTCCACACCAACGGCATTGACGCATGACATCACCACCTCGTCGAGGCTGGTCTGCAGGCGTGCCTGATCAACGTCGTGCTGGTATTGTCCCACGCCTATCGATTTCGGGTCTATCTTCACCAGTTCTGCCAGGGGGTCCTTGAGGCGGCGGCCGATGGACACAGCGCCACGGACAGTCACGTCTTCATCGGGGAACTCATCGCGGGCAGTCTTAGATGCCGAGTAGATTGATGCCCCCGCTTCGCTCACCACGTATATCTTTATGGCCGGTTCAGAAGGCAGGTATTGTCTTATAAACTCCTCCGTCTCGCGGCTGGCAGTGCCGTTTCCTATAGCTATGGCCTCGATGCTGAATTTATCTATGAGTGAGAGTATTTTGCTCACGCTTCTGGCGGTCTCGTTCTGCGGCGGGTGCGGATAGATCACGTCATGATGCAGCAGGTCGCCCTGCCTGTCGAGGCAGACGAGCTTGCATCCTGTACGGAAGCCAGGGTCAAGGGCCAGGACGCTTTTCTCTCCCAGGGGGGCAGAGAGCAGCAGTTGCCGCAGGTTATCGGCGAAGACGCGTATGGCTTCCTCATCAGCCTTTTCCTTTGATGTCTTTCTGAACTCGGTCTCCATTGAGGGCGCCAGCAGCCGGCTCCAGCTGTCGGCCACAGCTGCCTTAACCTGGTTGGCAGCGGCATTATTCGACCTGACAAACTGTTTCTCAATGCTTTCAACGGCGTCATCTTCGGAAGGCATTATGGAGAGCCTCAGGAAGCCCTCCTCCTCCCCGCGGCGCATGGCCAGGAGCCTGTGTGAGGGGCAGCGTCGGAGGGGTTCGGACCATTCAAAGTAGTCGCTGAACTTACTTCCCTCCTCCTCCTTGCCCTTCACCCCCTTTGAGGTGATGACAGCATCACGTTCATATAGTCTCCTCAGGGAGCCTCGCACCTGTTCATTCTCACTGACCAGCTCGGCGATGATATCACGCGCACCTGCCAGGGCAGCCTCAGCGGTCTCCACATCATCACCGGTGTATTTGCCGGCCTCGGTCTCAGGGTCGCCCGCTCTCTGATCAAGCAGCCACAATGCCAGGGGTTCAAGTCCCCGGGCGCGCGCCACTGAAGCACGTGTCTTCCTCTTCGGCCTGAAGGGAAGATAGATATCCTCAAGAACGGTGATAGTAAGCGCCTCATTGATCCTGATCAGGAGTTCAGGGGTCATCTTCTCCTGCTCCTCTATTGACTTGATGACAGCCTCCCTCCTCTTGTCGAGCTCCCTGAGCCTCTCGTATTCATCACGTATCTCCGCCAGCTGGACTTCGTTAAGACTGCCTGTCACCTCCTTGCGGTACCGGCTTATAAAGGGAATTGTGGCACCGTCATCAAGCAGACGCAGTGTGTTTTCAACCTGCCAGTCGTGCAGCTGAAGCTTCCGTGCAATGATTTTTATATGTGCTGCAGGATCCATAAATGCTATTCAACGTAAAGTACCAGTCCTTTAAGGTATTCGCTCTCCGGATGATAGATATTCACAGGGTGATCGGGCGGTTGTCCTGTCTGGTGCATAATCCTCACATTACGTCCGGTGTTGGCAGCTGCGACGAAGACTGAGCGTCTGAAGTCATCGCGACTGACCACCTGTGAGCAGGAGTAAGTAAAAAGCATCCCGCCCGGCCTGATCTTCTGCAATGCAATGGCATTCAGGCGTCTGTAGCCCTGCAGTGCCTTGTCGAGGGCAGTCTGGTGCTTTGCAAAGGCCGGGGGGTCAAGCACTATCAGGTCATATTCGTCCTTCATGTCAGCCAGGAATCTGAAGGCATCTGTCGCAAAGGAGTGGTGCCGGGTATCCTTGCCAAAGTTAAGATTGACGTTCTCCTCAGCCATAGCCATTGCTGATACAGAGCTGTCAACGGTATGGACAAGGGCGGCATTGCTCATGGCATATACGGAGAAACCGCCGGTATATCCAAACATATTTAGGACATTTCGTCCCATGCTGTATTGTCTCAGCAGGTTGCGGCTGTCGCGCTGGTCAATGAAGAATCCGGTCTTCTGTCCCTTCTCCCAGTCGACCCTGAATTTAAAGCCGTTCTCCTTAACTATGGCGCTGCTTCCCTGGTCACCGCCGGTAAGGTATCCGTTGACAGGTCCCAGTTTTGCCATGAAGGGAACGGTGCCTTCGCTCTTGTTATAAACGGAGGTCACCATGCCGCCGGTTATCTCCGGCAGGAGTCCGGCGATCATCTCACGCACATGCCAGAATCCGGCAGTATGTGCCTGCATCACAGCCACGTTGCCATAAATGTCAATTATGAGTCCCGGCAGTCCGTCGCCCTCGCCATGCACCAGCCTCCAAATATCGGTGTCGGCTCTTCCGGCGATACCGGTATTTATGCGATATTGCATGGCGTCAGAGAGCCTTTTCCTGAAGAATTCCCGGTCAGGTTCGCACTTAGTGAACGAAAAGATCCTTACTGCTATCGAGCCCGGCGACCAGTGTCCCGTAGCCAGGTATGTATCATCGGAGGCGTAAACCTCTACCACGTCGCCTTCGGCCGGTGAGCCCTTCATGGTCCCGATGGCGCCGGAGAAGATCCACGGATGGTATCGTCTTACCGACTGGTCTTTTCCTTTCTTCAGGATTATCTGTGCTGGCATCTCTTTATTGCTGTTGTTGGCTTATCTTTCCGTTGAGTGCCAGGTATATCCGCCTGCAGACCCATGCATCCGTGGCTGCGTAAAGCTGTTGCGGCTCCGTCAGTGCGATCGCCTCCCAGTTTGAGGTCTGTTGTGATTTGGAGATTGAATATCCGAGAATTATTGCCGAGAGTTTTTTCAGTCCCAGCTGCTTTATCCCATGCGCGGCAACCACCGTCTGCAGGTCAACGAACCCGCCCGGTTCAAATGGCGTCAGAGATTTGAGTGCCTTGATATCGTCGTGAATTGCCACCCCTGTTTTAATGATTTTTTCGTCGGCCAGCAGTGCGGTCATCTCTGGTGGCAGCCCTATCATGTTAAGCCTGAAGAGCCAGGCCCGGTTTTCATCTGCCAGCTGGAGCAGTGAGACCTTATGCCTTTGTCCCTTTCTGAATGAGGGTCTGGTTTCGGTATCAAAGCCAAGAACGGCGGATCTGCTCATCTCACCCATGGCCTGGCGGAACTTCTGTATGTTGTCAACAAGAGTCACCCTGCCCTCAAACTGAAGGAAGGGCAGTTTTCTCAGTTCATCGTCAGTGACACTTTCATTATACTGTTTTGTCATCACCCGGTTGTTCATTTTTATCAGTCTCCTCTGCCTCTGAATAGAGCACTGTATGGATTGCGGTGAGGACATTCAGCAGCTTTTTGCCCCAGAACTCCTCAAAATTCATCAGCACCTCCCATACGGTGTCATTCATCACCTCCTCATTTCCGCTCTTATAACTGACGATGAAATCCTTGAGATCCTGGTATACGTCAGTAAGGCTCTCTGAGATGCTGCCGGTGTAAAGTCCATCGGAGGGATCTCCTGATAAAACTATGACCGGGAAGGGATCATTGTTTCCCATCTTGCCAAGGAGGTTGTCATGCATCCTGGTCCAGTCGAATTCCGACACGCTCTTTTCTATTCCCTCTTCCAGGAGAGGGTCCAGCATGGGTAGCAGCGAAGCTCTCAGGTAGATGAACGGGAGAAGCCGTTGCATGACCTTAAGTATCTCAATGCCATTTATATCACTTGTCGCCTCAAGATATTTGCAGTATTCGTTCGCCGAGGCGGCGAATTCTATAACCGGGCGTGAGTATATTTTCTTTTCCTCTTTTTCCATCATTCAGAATTAATCAACAAAAGTATTCATTTCGGGATTAATAAACGGGCAATGTTGATAAAAGGGTGGATATCACTTTTTCCACAGGAGCTTACGATCATCGTCATACAGAAGCTTTTCGTGGTCAAGGAGCCAGCGTATCACCCTGGCGCTTTTCTCTGTAGGGATATCCATTGCCGAGGCAAGCTCCTCCGGCCTCATAGGGCTATCACCCACGAGCTCCTTTATTTTATCAATGATAAGGTCAAACTCATATGTGCTGAGTTCCAGTTCATTTCTTTCCTGGCATGTGTCGCACAGTCCGCAGCGGCCGTTCTTCTCTCCGAAATAACCTGTCAGAAATGCCGACCTGCACCGGGTTTTGTTTTCGGCATAATCAATGATTCTTGCCACTCTTTCAATATAATTCTCCTTTACCTTCAGGTAGAGTTCGGGAGATATTGTAAGGTGGCTGCGGTCAAGCCTTTCCTCTGTAAAGATGACCAGAGGACTTTTTTTCCCGGGGATAAAGTGGATTATCCCCTGAGATGTGAGTCTAAGCAGGTACTGATATATTGCTTCCCGGGTCATCCCTGACCTGTTCGTGAGGTTCTCCTCATTTATGGGTACGAACTCCGAGAACATGCCGCTGTAGGTACGGAGCAGGAGTTTGATGAACCTGTCATACTCCTCGTTCGCCACCTGGAACTTGTAAAGGTCATCACGGCTCACCACGAAATGGACCCTTGAGGGGTTATTGATCTCGTCAGTGAATTCGAGG